>JAQBWG010000010.1 GCA_027625225.1 Chloroflexota bacterium
CCTACAAACTCTTTTAGTCTTTAGTCAGGGAATTAGAAAGGCCCCTGCCGGTATGCGGCAGGGGCCTTTCATGTTTTCGGAGGTTCGGATGTTAGAATCCATCCAAGTTTAGATAAGGAGCACACATGAATATAGGGCTGGTTATTTTTCTAACGGACTATTCGATAGACCCCGCAGTGGTGGCAAGCCGCGCGGAAGAGTTAGGGTTCGATTCGCTGTGGCTGCCGGAGCACCCAATCATTCCGGTCGAGTTTTCGACACCGGTGACGTTTGCCGACGACGGCAAGCTACCGAAGTACTACTACGATACGATTGACCCGTTCGTGGCGCTGGGAAAGGCGTCGGCGGTGACGAAGACGCTGAAGCTGGCGACGGGGATATGTCTTGTCCCCGAACGTCATCCGTTGCTGCTGGCGAAGGAGGTGGCGACGATTGACCTGCTGTCTCAGGGGCGGTTCATCTTCGGAATCGGCGCCGGGTGGCTGAAGGAGGAGACGGAAATCATGGGCGGGAACTTCGAGCGGCGGTGGGCGCAGACGAAGGAGTCGGTGCTGGCGATGAAGGAGTTGTGGACGAAGACGAAGAGCGAGTTCCACGGCGAGTTCTACGACTTCCCGCCGGTGTATTCGTTTCCCCGGCCAATCCAGCGGCCGCATCCGCCGGTCATCCTGGGCGGCCATGCCAAGCGTGTGTTCGAGCGGGTGGTCGAATGGGGCGACGGGTGGGTTCCCACGCTGGTGTCGCCGGAGAAGCTGCGCGAAGGCCGGGAGACGCTGAACCGGCTGGCCGAGGCGGCGGGGCGCGACCCGAAGTCTATCGAGGTGTCGGCGTTCTGGCAGGAGCCCTACCTGGACAGTGTGAAAGGGCATGCGAAGGCAGGAGCAGACCGGGTTATCGTGCCGTTGAGGTCGGAGGGGGAAAAAGAGGTGCTGGCTCAGATGGAAGAGGTAGCCCGGAAGCTTCTATAAAAAATCTCTCAAAAAATCACGGATGGACCGGGCGTATCCCGATCCATCCGTGCGCAGCTTGGGAGGCTTAGAATTTTGAGCTTTTAGTAGGGCCCAGCCGGACAGGCTCCGCTCGCGAGCTGTTGCTGTATCTTCCCTGCATTATCCCAGCAGTAGAAGTACCGAGTCGGGTTATCCCGAAGGTAGCTTCCCAGGGCCCCTTCGACCGGCACCGCCGTGAAGTCGTTGGTGCTGGTGCCCGAGCCAGCGGTTCCGGTGATGACTATGACTGTGACGTCTGCCATCATGGTATCCATCGCCGACTGGACGGCCTGAATCTCGGCGGACTGTGCACCGGTCTCACCTTTGCCAGCAAACTGCACGACGCTGACGGTGGTGGCTGCGGCCAGGGCCACGACAATCGCGACCACGACCAGCAACTCGACCAGTGTGAACCCCCGTTCCGAGTAGCCTAACCTTTTTATGTGCTGTACAACTATTTTCTTCATCACGTATTCCTAACTCCCCGCGCTAGGGTTAGATAAGCGATTTAGTAGGGTCCTGCCGGGCAGGCGCCGCTGGCAAGTTGCTGCACAATCTTGGCTGTGCTGTCCCAGCAGTAGAAGTACCGCGTGGGGTTGTCCCTGAGGTACCCGGACAAGGCGTCTTCAACCGGCAGTGCGGAGAAGTCGTTGGTGCTAGTACCAGAACCGGCGGTGCCGGTGACTGCTACGATGCCATTCTCGGCAAGGAGTGTGTCCATGGCCGACTGAACGGCTTCTTTCTCGGCGTTCTGCGCGCCGCTTTCGCCTTTACCGGCGAACTGCACGACGCTGACGGTGGTGGCTGCGGCCAGGGCCACGACAATCGCGACCACGACCAGCAACTCGACCAGTGTGAACCCTCGTTCCGAATTACCCAATCGCTTCAAGCTTCGAACTACTTTCGTCTTCATCGTTTCCTCCTCGTGTGACTCCTTCTTAAACTCTGCTGCACTGAATGTTTCGCTTTAGCCCTTCATCCAGTTTGCTGCGGACAGCTTAGAGGGCGTATATAAAAGCTATGTAAAGAGAACCTAAAGGTTTGGGAACGAATCTCTACCTGGAATTTACGGCAGTTTTGGAAGCTGCTTTCGCATCTTCAGCGATAATATCGACCGGGGTAGCGTCAATACTGAAGCGAACGGTGGCCAAGCCACCGCTGCTCGTCCCTGCGCCCAATGCTCCGGGGAGTCCGACCACCTCTACGCGGGTAACCTTGATGTCGGAAAAGAGGCCAGATTCTCTGAGGAGACGCGCGAACTGGGCTACCATTCCGAAACTTCCGCCCGCACCTGAAAGGCTGAATCCGCTGTCCAGTACTGAAAGGTTGGCAATGGTGACCTGCGCCGTTTGAGCGTATTGCATAGTCTGCGTAACGCGGTCGCCCAATGCTTCACGTAGCAGTTCCTGGTTCGTGGCAAAGGTTTGGAGCGCGAGGGCCTGGGTCGCCGACAGCTGCGCTTCCGTGCCGGCGGCCTGAGCGGACGAGGCGGCGATTCTCAGGCGTCTTTCATCCCGCTCAAGATCCTGGATCTCGGCCGAAAGAACAGCAGCATCGGACTTTATTTGCCCCACGTTGCCGGCAACGCCGAAGGCTACGTAGACGAACAGTATCAAGGGCACAAACATGGCGACCTGGAGTATGGGGAACGTCCGGGGGGCGTGCCGCTGCGGCATAATGTCGAGCGAGGGGGTTCTGGTTGCGGGCAGGTAGTATTCGGTCATGGCGGCGCTGCGGTCGGCGAGGGCCAGGCCGAGGTTGACGGCGTAGTCGGCGACGGGGAACTGGGCAGGGTAGTCGAACGGTGGTTGGAAGACCTGCGGCTCGCTATCTAATTTCTTTTCAAGCAGTCCTTCAAGTGCGGCTCTCCGCGCTTCGCTCCCGACTACGACAAGCGGTCTTTCCCTACGAGCCCTGGTAGATGCTTTGGTATCGAAGAATCCGGTGATATGCGTGATAGCTTCGGTGATTGCGGCGGCTTGATCTTCGGCAGTCTGGTCTTCCGAAAACTCGACGACGTGGGAGACTTCGGGGACGTGGTTGTCTACAAGGACGATTTCGGCAAGCCGTTCGCCGAGGTGCACTACCAGTGCGTTCGGAAGGTCGGCGGCGCAGGCAAGCGCGACTGTGCGGGAAAACGCCGAATGCGGGCGTGCTCCGACCTGTTTAAGGAAGCGCATGTACTGATCAATTGCCCGCTTGGGGGCGACGGCGGCGAAAACGTCCTGCTCATTGGCCTGTTTGCGTGTTTGCCACACGATGTCTATCTGGTCCTCGGAAAACGGAACGACCTGGGACAACTCTGTGAGCATGACCTGCTTGAGGTATTTTTTGCTGAACGGAGGTAGTGTAAGTCTTCGCAAAAGCGCTGTGCGGATGGGAAGAGAGGTGACCTGCCGCATACGGCTTTCTTTGAATTCCTTAAAGAGGCCGCGCACTTCGGGGCCAAGGTTTTCGTCCGGCTTTAGCGAGTCGTTTTCTTCCAGATCCCCGTCTTTTTGAAAATAGGCCGTCCCCCATCCGGTGACTTTATTGCCTGAGAAGGTCACGATTCTGGCAACATCGTCCTGCACGGTGACGGTTAGCAAGCGGCGGCGGAAGAACTTGCTCTTCCAGTAGCCGAGCATAAGAAGTGCTTTGGAAACGGCGTCCACACGCTGTACATCGGCTTTCTCGCGGTCGCGCAGCCGCTTCGTGCTTTCCCCGGCATCTTTCGATTTAGATGCTAATGACGATTTGTTACGTAATGATGCAAGCATGGCTTTTTATCAGCTCGACTTGGCGGATTTGTTCTCTTCAAGTGCAGACAGGGCGTAAATGGCGAGTTCCATCTGGATTTGCGATGAGGCTACAACGCCCGCAAACCGGATGAGCTTCACTTCCAGCGAAGGGACGCGGGTGGCCAATATTTCGATGAAGTCGGTGGCGTCCTGAACGCTGCCCTGCAAGCTCAGGCTCACGGGGTGCACTTCGTAGCTGGCACCGCCTTGAGTGAAGGCGGAGGCTCCACTTTCGATGATGGAGAGCAGGGTTATGCCCGACTCTGCCGCACTTTCGGAAATGACGATAATCATGTCTTCCGAGTGGAGGGTCTCGAAGACTGCCAGCGATTCTTGCAACGACCTCTGGCTTTCGTCTTCCATGCGTTCGGCGGTGAGACGTGAGGTTGTGGCCCGTTGCATCTGAAAACGCAGGTCGTCAATTCGCACGGCCGCGCCGTCCACGGATGCGGTCGCGGTCCAGTATTGGTATCCCAGAAGGAGATAGTAGACGATTAGCACGATACTGAATGTGCCGACGACTGCCAGCCAGGGGTTTATGCGGGAAAGGCGTTGTTTCAACATGTCTCGTTACTCAAATGATTGCAGTCCAGAGTAGATAGGCATGAACATGGAGAAGGCGATTAGGCCGACGACTCCGCCCACGATGAGGGTGGATATCGGCTCCAGCATCGCCAGCAGGTTGTCGAGGCGTTGTTCCTGTATCTGTGAGTATGTTTTTGCGGCGTCGCGCATGGTGCGCGGAAGCGAGTTGCTTTCCTCGCCAATCATGACCAGTTCGACGAAGAGCGTGGGCAGTACAGGATGAAGTTTGAGGGCGGGAGTAAGCCCATGTCCGGTCAACATGCTTTCCTCAGCATCAAGGAACGCTTTCTTCATCACCAGATTTTTGGTACCGGAAATGCCAAGCTTCAGGGCGTTGGATATTGACACGCCCGCTTCGAGGAGCATGGCGACCGACCGGGAGAAGGCCGCGAGTTCGCCCGCGACGGTAAGCCCGCCTACGATGGGCATCTTTAGCTGTCGGGCGTCCATCCAGAACTTTACTTTAAGGTTCTTTCTCAGCAAGGAAACGGTGATGAAGAACGCGACTCCGCCGGTGGCGATGAACAACCCTTTATCTTGAATCTGGGTGAAGACGCCGACAATCATGCGGGTCATCAAGGGGGCCTTGGCTCCCATGCGTTCGAATACCGCGAGCAGCGGAGGCATGGCAACGAGCATGAGGATGGCCATGGTGATTAACGAGAGCATGATGATGGCCACGGGGTACAGGAGGGTTTTAATAGCTTTGCGGCGCGCCTCCGCCTCTTTTTCGAGAATCTCGGCCATCTGATCCAATGCTGGAGCGAGACCACCTGTGAATTCGCCTACTTCGACGACGCTGACGAAGAGCTGGTTGAATACGAGCGGGTGCTCTTTCAAGCCGTCGGACAGGCTGCCTCCCTGGTCGAGGGTTCGCCGGATGGCGGCCACAGTTCTTTTCAATATGGGGTTGCGCGCTTCCTGGTGAAGCATTTCCAGCGCGCGGACAAGGTTGCCTCCACTGGCAAGCACAGCCGCGAGGTGGCGGGCAAACTGGGCGAGGTCGCCTGTCTTCACACGAAAGAAGGTGGGGAAGATGTCTTCTTTGCTGGGCAGCTGCCGAAGGACATCAATGTCAATCAGTTTGTACCCAAGGCGAAATACCTGGTCGCGTGCGTCGACCAAGGAGTTGGCTTCGAGCTTCCCCTTATGGATACCTTCGTCCAGTTTGTATGCGGTATAGCGATAAAACATTCGGCTACTCCAATGTGTACAGCACGCGCATGACTTCGTACGGTGTGCTGACACCGTCTTTGACTTTGGACATACCTTCCCGCCTCATAGGCACCATGCCGTCGGCGAGGGCCTGTTCGAGCAGGTCTGGCCGAGACGAATCGGTAAGTATGAGCTGTCTGAAGGGATCGGTGATTTTGAGAACTTCGAACACGCCCGACCTGCCTCGGTATCCGGTCTGGGCGCAGACGTTGCAGCCAACCCCATGGGTATAGAGTTCGAGCTCTTCTCCGGTCTCGGCCTCGTAAGCGTTCCGGTCTGTTTCCGGCGGCGGGGAGACCGATTTGCAGCCCTGGCACACGACGCGCATCATGCGCTGGGACACGACGCCGGCGAGCGACGAGGTCAACAGGTACGGTGCGACGCCGAGGTCGCGCAAGCGCATCACAGCGGAAACTGCGTCGTTGGCGTGGAGCGAGGTGAGCACAAGGTGGCCGGTGAGGGCTGCTTGCGTTGCGATGATTGCGGTTTCCTGGTCGCGAATCTCACCGACGAGGATGACGTCGGGGTCGAGACGCAGGGTGCTGCGAAGCTGGCTTGCGAAGGTAACGCCGGCCTCGGGCTGAATCTGCATCTGGTTGATATCGGGAATCCGGTACTCGACCGGGTCTTCCAGTGAGATGACGTTCCGCTCGACCCTGTTCATTTCGAGGATAGCTGCGTACAGGGTGGTGCTCTTACCCGCTCCCGTCGGCCCGCAAACGATGATGATGCCGTAGGGAAGCCGCAGCAGCTTACGGAACCTGGCCAGCGTTTCCTTTTCCATGCCTATCTGGCCGAGGCCGAGAAGGGTGAACCCTTTGTCGAGAAGTCGCAGAACCGCCATTTCGCCGGTGACCGTGTTACTGATGGCGACGCGAACGTCTATCTTGCGGTTCTCTATCTCCGCGGTGAACTGGCCGTCCTGCGCTCTTCGCCGCTCGGCGATGTTCATGCCGGAGATGATTTTGAGCCGGGACAACAGCGTCGGGTGCATCTCCAGGGACAGGTTCATGACGTCGTGGAGGATGCCGTCTATACGGAAGCGCACGCGCAGGCGCTGTTCGGTGGGTTCGATATGTATGTCGGACGCTCTGTCATGCGCGGCCCGTCGCAGTAGCAGGTCAATGACCTGTGCCGGCGGCGAGTCGCTCAGGACCTTTGCCGTAACCGCGACGTCTTCTTCTTCGTCGGCATCGGAAGAAACCTCGGCGAGGTCTTGCGTGCGCCGGTAGGCAATCTCGATGTTTTCGGATATATCTTCAGGGGTCGCGATAACGGGCTGAAGCCGCGTGTCGGTGAGGGTGCTGATGTCCTCGATAAGCCGGAAGTCGAGCGGGTCGGCCAGCGCGACGGTGAGTCTGTTCCCTTCCCTTTTTATGGGGAGCACCTGGTACTTCCGCGCGATGTCCTCGGTTATGGTGACGAGAGCGGCCGACTCGATGGACTGGCTGCCCAAGTCTACCATGGGAATGGCGAGTTCAAGGGCCAGCATGGTGGCAATGTCCTTGGACTTCAAAATCCCGTCCCGAATGAGCACCTGTTGCGGTGTCAGGTCTTCGCGATGCGCTGTTTCCAACGCTTCGTTAGCCTGCGCATGTGTAATCAGGCCTGAATCAACAAGCATCCGTTCGAGCGGAAGACGGCGGACGTTCTGGCTCCCGTTGTGATTCCCGTTCTGTATGGAATCGGGGGCCGAACGCGCCTCTTCTTTACTCGGCGTACGGATGGACAAGGCGTTTTTCAGTGTACTCTTCATGGTTAGCCGCCGCACCTATCTCCTCTGCAAGTGGAGCTCTCAAAAAAACTTCGATGTGTGCTTCGTCACTATTGGGTTCCTGGTCGGGAACGTTATGAACCACGGTTACCTGGTCGAAGCTCCGAAGCTTTTTCTCCAGGCGAATCGGCTCACGTAATCCGACCAACAGGTCGAGACGCTGGTTACGAATGGAGGTCAGCCGAAGCACGCGCAATTCAGGCATTGCCGAGACTTCCCGAATGAACTGCATGGCGTCCGCTGCTGCGCCTGGTGTGCGCACGCTGATGCGGACTTTGCCCTTGTAGATGTTCACGTCCTTCGCTTCGAGCACCGGCATCAGTTCCGGAGCGATATTGGCAATCGCCTCGGCATCGGAATCGTCCAACGATTCTGATGCGACCGGCTCGGACTTGGGAGACAGCCGGAGCGTTTGGCGTATGAAATCCCAGGTGCCCTTGGCAAGAACCATATGGGCCGCGCGGTCGTGTTCGGCGTTCGCCTGCTTTTGCCGCATGTCGTCCGCGACGTCGGCGGGGACGAGCAGTTCCTGGGTCTTGTCGTCTCTTTCCTCAACCAGTTCAGGTTCGCGTTGCCTATCGTCGGTGCACTCTTCCAGTTGCACGGGTTTTTCTTCTTCGATGGTGTTATCTTCTTCGTCCTCGATGGTCGGCACGGCGAGTTCTATAACGTTAGCGTTGTCTTTTTCTTCCACCGGTTCGTCAACTTCGTGACTCCCCTGCGACCGCTCTGCACTGCTCTTCGCGTTAAGCTTGGTGACTGTTTCGGATAGAGCGGCATCGAGTTCTTTCGAAAGATGTTCCTGCAGCTTCTTTTTGATGTCTTCGATGGCCAGCACCAGTTCAGGCGGCAACGCCGAGCCATTCCCATTGTGATGAACGCCATTCGCATTACCGTTACGAGTTGTCACATCCATGTCCAAAGAGGTGAGATGCTTTCCTTGTTTGTTTGTAGAGTTAGCCACTGGACACTCTCTTTCGTCCTAAAGAACCAGCCATCCCAACCGGACGGCAGTCACCACCGCATGGGTACGATCTGTAGCCTGTAGCTTCGCCATGATGTTCGTGAGGTGGTTTTTCACCGTGCGTTCCGAAATTTTCAATCGGGCGGCAACAACCTTGTTGGACGACCCTTCAGCGACGAGAGCCAACACTTCACTCTCGCGGGCGGAAAGCCGGTTGACTCCGATATGCCCCGCTTCCCTCTTGAGCCGGAGCACGTCCGCCCGGAACGGAACTGGTTCGTTGAGTTCTATGTTGGACCTGGCGAATCGCGCAGTCGCCATAGCTTGTCCACCTCTCACCGTTTTGTTCTGCGTAAGAGTAGTGGAGGTTTGTAAAGGGCATATAAAGAGCACCTAAAAGCTGGGGAACAGTGTTCAGGCGACCGGAATGATAAGACTTTTGGACGGTGCGCAACGGCGCGAAGGCTGTTCTCACAGCGAGGAGGAAACGCCGAAGGCCGTACGGATGTCCGCTTTATGCGGACGAGACAGCTGCAAGAGGCGCAGCTTTGGCGGCTTGTGGAGGACGGTACCGGTAGCCGAACTCCCGCACCGTCTCGATCATGGAGGAGTTCCGCGCGTCGTCTCCGAGCTTCTTGCGAAGATGGCCTATGTACACGCGAACGGTTTCCGCTCCGCCCGCGCCTACGCCCCAGCACATGTCCGACAGCCGGTCGGTGCTTAACACCATGCCCACGTTTTGCGTGAGCACCGAAAGTAACCGGAACTCCTGCGGAGTCAGGGTTATCTTCTCACCACGAACGGCCACGGAATGGCGCAGGTAGTCTATAGCAACAATTTCGTCCGAATACAGGTCGTCCGCAGCAGTGGAGGATGCACCGGGACTGTTGGACTTCCGGAGGGCGGTTTCTACCCGCGCTACAAGTTCGGATATGCGGACGGGCTTCACCATATAGTCGTCGGCTCCGCTGCGTAGGCCCCGCACCAGTTCGTGCTCTCTACCGAGAGCGCTCAGGACAATGACCGGGGTGTCCGAAACCTCTCGGATGCGGCCAAGAAGATCCCATCCATCCATCTCGGGCATCATGATATCCATGACGACGAGGGAGGGACGCTGCCCAAAAAAGGCGCGCAGGCCTTCTTTGCCATTGGCAGCAACCGTTACTTCGTAATCGGCGTCTTCAAACGCATCTCTGACGAGGTCGCGCGCCGCCTGTTCGTCTTCTACAACAAGTATTTTATGAGTCATTGCTCACACCTGCTCTTTCCCCGTGGCTACGTCGTGCCTTTCGTTTTCACCACGGGCGATGCGAAGCCATCGCTCTGACGCCCTAATATAGCGGGGAAATCATGAGATTTTGTTGGGAAGGCGTTGTAGAGACATTGAGGAATTGTGGTCTATTTCGAAAAATAACGTTTCATGGGGTCGAAGTAGTGCTCCGTCCAGCCCTGCTTGTAGGACTCGCCACGTCCGTCGGGAATCTCGCTGTGCCGCAGAGTGACTCTGGTTCCGGCTTTCACCTCTTGCAGCAAAACTTCCAGGCGCGAGTGGGGATGTTCGGATGAAAACTCGCTGGTGCGCCAGGCCTGAACGATGTGCCTGTTTGGTTCCAGTTCGAGGTTCTCGCCGGTGATATAGCCGTCCCATGCGGTGAACTTGCCCCCAACAAGCGGCTTGCCGGTAGCCCCGCCGCCGGTCATCAAACCGTGCTTTTCGCCGTCAAGCCAGGCTTCGTAGATTTTCTGGGGAGTCGCGGGAATAACTTCGCTTACTTCAAACGACTGCATCGTGATACCCTCCTCGCTATTCGTCGTGTTCCCGATGATGGAACACTGCGCGTACATCCTAACTCGCGGAGCGAATCATGGACACATTCCCACTCAAACGACTTCAAGAAGCCCACAAGACCGGAGGCAAGCTATACCACGAGTTCTTGCGGGTAGAGTCTATGAGCGCCGGCCTGTACGTACTCCCCGCGGGCACCACTGACCCACAGCATCCACATCAGGAAGACGAAATCTACTACGTCATCAGCGGCCGGTCGGAGTTTACCGTGGGTGCCGAAACCAAGCCCATCAGGGCCGGCGATACGCTATTTGTTCCCAAGAAAACGCCGCACAAATTCCACGGCATCACTGAAGACCTGCAGTTGCTGGTGGTGTTCGCTCCCCCGGAGCCGCCAAAGTCCTAGGGCACGCGATTTACCGGAACACTTCGAAAAGCGCCCCGCCGACCATGAGTAGACCGACGAAAATAACGAAGGCTCCGAGATTTATCTTCTCGGTCACAGCGAGCAAAAACCGAAGCGTGAGTAGACCGACTACAAACGCGAGTGCCAGCCCCACGATATGTTCCGGCGAGAAGTCGAAGCCGTTATCCAATACGGCAAACAGTGCCGCTCCTAAACTGGCGGGTATGCTCATGAGGAAGCTGATGACGAGCGCCTCTTTGCGCTGAACCCCTCTACCCAGCAGCGTTGCCACTGTGAGTCCCGACCTGCTCAGGCCGGGGATGGCCGCCACACCCTGCGCTATACCTGTCAGTATGGCGTCCATGGGCCCAAGAGAGTCACGCGTCCGCACACCAAACGCCCGGCGGCGTAGCTGCACATATCCGGTAACCAGCATGAACGCCCCTACCACGCCCATCGCAACGGCACCACCGATGCTGGAGATTTCCTGCAATCCTATCAACAGCGGAATAGCCACACCTGCGCTCGTAATGGTGGCAAGAATAAGAAATAGCAGCATGGGGCTTGGACGGGTCCGGACGGCAAAGAGTTCTTTCGTCAGTCCAACAAGCTCTTGCCTGAACATGATGATAGCCGCCAAGGCTGTACCGGCGTGAAGCCAGAGGGCGTAGGCGACCGCATCGGCGAACGAACCGTCGGTCATCAACGAATACGCCGCGGCAATGACGCCTTCCGAGCTCACGGGCAGCCATTCGGTGAGCCCCTGAAGCAGGCCAAGAACGACGGCTACGCTCATAACGAGTCGGCCGCCGGATTCATACACGCTTCCTGCCGGTTATACATTGCCAAGAATTATACAAGCCGAGACCCGCCTGCCTCTGACAAATCGCCTGTTTCACGGTACTATTAGGTAGAATCGCGAAGTCCTCGCCAATCTTGTTGCCGGAGGTCCAGCATGAACAGCGCCCAGAACGGAAGAGCCCAGGCACGAGAACGTCTTACCCGCAGTCAAACTGAAAAGAAACTGTTTGGCGTAAGCGGTGGGATGGCCGAGTATTTCAATATTGACCCTGTACTCATTCGCACTGCATTTGTGGTACTCGCCCTGACGTTCGGTTCCGGCGTCATTTTGTACCTGGCGCTTGCCATCATCATGCCTCGTGGAGAAGCTCAACTAAGCGATGCCGAGCAAGGTCGCGTTGACAGATTAGTGAAAAGCCGCAACGAGCGCATGCTTTTCGGTGTGAGCGGCGGGCTGGCGAAGTATTTCGATATAGACCCGGTCTTCATACGGGTAGGCTTCGTGGCCCTAATGTTCGGCGGCGGTGCGGGCATCCTGCTGTATGTCATCCTTGCAATCGTCATGCCGAACGCCCCCATGCCGATATTGGAAACGGTGCAGTTGAACGAAGAGACAGCCACTTCCGACGTCGAATCAGTTTCCGCCTCAACAGATGCAACCGAGGAAGCCAAGCCGGTAACATCGCAACCCGACCGCCGGTCGGAAGGCCTTGCGCTGCTGCTCATCATCGGTGGCACGCTCTGGCTGTTGTCGTACACAGGCATCTTCAGTTGGGATGGCTGGAAGATAGCCTGGCCAATTATCCTCATCGGACTGGGCTCATACCTACTCCTGCAGCGAAACAGGAAACAGCGGTAGCTTCCAGCAGACCCTTCGTTGCCTAACCCACCGTCTGCCTGGCGGATAGACGAGTCGAAGTACCCGAAGAACGGCTCGCCCGCCGACAGGCTACGCTTTCTACTCCGGTACGCGGTACTCGCACCCTCCGGCCACAACAGCCAACCGTGGATGTTCCGGCTGAGCGGCGATGCCGTGGAGCTACATGCTGACACACGGCGTGAATTACCCATCGTTGACCCGGACAACCGTGAGCTGGTCATCAGCTGCGGCGCAGCGCTTTCGTTTCTACGAATCGCTATGCGCCGTTTTGGACACGAGCCAGTCACCGAACTACTTCCCGATTCGAACAACGCAAACTTTCTCGCAAGAATCCGTCTCGGTGAAGAAGCAGTCGTTCCCGAAGAAGACACCGCACTGTTTCAGGCAATCACCAAAAGGCGCACCAACAGGCAATCGTACGACGTCCGCCCAATCCCTTTTGATTTGTATGCTGCGCTGCAGGAAGCTGCCCAGACCGAAAACGCGTGGCTGCACTTCGTGCCGTCGGGCAGGGAACGCGAGCAGGTGGGGGAAATGACCGAGCAGGGTGGCATAGCGCTTGCCAGCAATCCGAAGTTCCGGCGCGAACTGGCATCGTGGATTCGCACGAACTGGAGCCGAGCGAAGGACGGTATGCCTGGATTCACGTTCGGTTGGAGCGGATCGGAGTCGCTTTTGATGCCTCTGGCGATGCGGGTGGTTGAGTGGGGACGCGCACAGGGACGGGCCGCACGGGATTTGGTAAATGATGCCCCGGCACATTGCGTTCTGGGCGTTTCGGGCGACGAGCCGATTGACTGGCTGCGGACAGGACAGGCGCTGGGTCGGGTGTTACTTTACGCCCGGTCTCAAGATGTGTGGGCGCACTTTTTGAATCAGCCGGTACAGGTGCCGGAATTGCGTAGGCGATTGGCCGAACTGCTGGGTAAGGACGGTCCGCCACAGCTTGCGTTCCGGATGGGCTACGCGCTGGACGTCCGGCCCAGTCCCAGACGACCCGTGAAGGACGTGCTCACCTAGCCACCAGTTTCGCCGGACGTGATACCATTCCAGCGCATTTCGTCAGACGTAAGGTGAAGCTATGCTGGACGTTCTTATCAAGGGTGGGCAGGTCTTCGACGGCTGCGGCAATCCAGGGTATTACGCTGCTGTAGGCGTCGAGGGCGACCGCGTTTCTATTCTTCGTGGTGACGTCTCGTCTGTTCAAGCCAAACGCGTCATTGATGCCACCGGCAAGGCGGTCTCACCGGGCTTCATAGACATCCACGCCCATTCGGCTCTTGCCATTCTCGACGACCCCAAACACGAGCCGAAAGTGCACCAGGGGGTTACGACCGAGCTCATCGGCATTGACGGCAACTCCTATGCACCCTTCAAGTCGGAGAAGGATTATCAGAGCTTCTTCCGCCTGAATGCGGGCATCGAGGGCGATCCCGACGTGAAGGCAAACTGGTCGAATGTGTCCGATTATCTGGCGATGTACGACAAGAAAGTGTCGGTGAACATCGCCTACATCGTGGGCAACTCGCCGTTGCGCATCTCGACCGTGGGCTGGGCACAGAAGAAGGCCGAGCGCAAGCACATCGGCGAGATGAGGGCAATGCTGCGGGAGTCGATGGAGGACGGAGCCATGGGGTTGTCCACCGGCCTGGACTACCCGCCCGGACGATTCGCCGACACCGACGAACTGGTCGCACTGAACGAGGAAGTAGCGAAGCTGGGGGGTATCTACCATACGCATGTGCGGTACTGGTACGGCGACAAATTTCTCGACCCGTACAAAGAGGCCATCGAGATTGGGCGACGTAGCGGTGTGCCGGTGCATCTTACACATGTGTTCAGACGGGTAGTGAACTCGGGCGGCGCGAGGCGCATCTTCGAACTCATCGAAGGTGCCCGCGACGAAGGCTTGGATGTGACGTTCGACTGCTTCCCCTACGCCTACGGGGGCACGCGCGTGCTTATCGTGTTCCCGGAGTGGGCGCAGGACGGCGGGCCGGACAAGCTGATGGAGGTGCTCAAGTCCAAGGAGGCGCGTGAACGGCTGCGCAAGGACGTGGTGCCGCGAGGACTGAGCTGGGGCGATATGTGGCTGACTTACTTCAAGCTCCCGCAAAATAAGCAGTACGAGGGCAAGACGATTGCCGAGATGGCACTTATGCGCTCGCAGCATCCGGTGGACGCGCTGTGCGACCTGCTGGTCGAGGAAAATCTGCGGATGTCGTACTTCGGGGCGGTCATCGATCCGGGCACGCTGCAGGACTTCATCACCCACCCGCTTTTCATGGTGGGTAGCGACGCGCTGTTATTGGGCGACTTCCCACCTCATATGGCGTACGGGTGTTATCCACACATCCTCAGTGAGGTGGTGCGCGAGGAGCGCAAGCTGAGCTTACCGGAGGCGCTACGGCGGATGACATCGTATCCGGCACAACGCATGGGTATCAAAGACCGGGGTGTTTTGCGAGATGGGATGAAGGCGGACATCGTGGTGTTCGACCCCAAGACTATCCGGGCCAACGTGACCCTGCAAAATACCCGCGCGCGTTCAACTGGCGTGGAGTACGTGCTGGTAAACGGGCAGGTGGTGATGGAGAAGGATAAGCACACGGGCGCGTTGCCCGGACGGGCTGTCAAACACGGACAATCATAATTAGGAGTAGAAAATGAAAGCTGCTGTATATCAAGGAAATCAAAAACTCGAAATCAAAGATGTGCCCGTCCCCTCAGTAGGGCCGGGGCAAATCTTGGTCAAGGTGAGTCACAGCGCCATCTGCGGCACGGACGTACACGGATTCATGTACGACGTGGTGCCGAAGGGCCAAGTTATGGGCCACGAATACGGCGGCACGGTAGTAGAGGTTGGCAAAGGTGTGAAGGAATGGAAAAAGGGCGACAGGGTGGCCGGTGGCGGCGGAACGCCTCCCCCGGGAACGCCGTCGTTCATCATCACCCACCCGCGTTTCAACTTCAGGAAGCAAGGCTGGAACAGCCAGCCTCCCTGGGCCATGGCCTACGCGGAGTACGTGCAGATGGAGGCGTGGCAGGCCATCGGGATTCCCGACGGCGTGTCGGACGTGGCGGCGTCCATGGCTGAACCGCTGGCAGCAGCCGTTCACGCGGTGCGGCGTTCAGGTCTGAAAATAGGCGACCCGGTAGCCGTGTTCGGCGCAGGGCCGCTGGGCCTGTTCAGCGCACAGGTGGCGAAGGCAGCCGGTGCATCGCCGGTGATCGTTATCGAGCCGGCGCAGGGACGACGCGAGACGGCGAAGAAGGTCGGCGCCGACGTAGTTCTCGACCCCACCAAACAGGATATCGAAGAAGAACTGGCCAAGCTGACCGGCGGCAAGGGGCCGCAAATCGTGTTCGAGTGCGCGGGCGCCAAGAACACGCTGCATCAGGCGATGGATGCGGTCCGGTTCGGCGGGCGAGTGGTGCTCGTGGCACTGTCATGGGAGCCGCAGCCGGTAGTGCCGGTGGACTTCATCACCCGCGATGTTGAATTGACCACGACGTTCGCGCACGGGACGGACGACTGGCTCATCGGGTTCGATCTTATGGCGAAGGGCAAGGTGAACACCGACGCCCTACTCGCCAAGGACGGCATCATCCCGCTGGAGAAGATTCAGGACGCGTTTATGCGACTGACCAAGCCCACCAGCGACATCAAGGTGGTGGTGAAGCTCTAGTCGGGGACGCCTCCGCTGACGTGTTCCGGCTTAATCTTCAGGATGAGCCGGACATCGCCAGGCTGATGGAAAGGGTACTTGTCTTTACCAAGATACTTCTTGGCGAGCTTGTCTATATGGTCGCGTGCGCCGTTTTCGGTGACCTCGACGACCTTACCACGAATCTGCAAGATGCCGGTGTATTCGTTGTCAGGGTCGGTAGCCGATAAGGCGACGCGCGGGTCGTTCCGGACGTTACGGGGTTTTATCCTGCCTTCGGCGGTGTTTACCAGCAGGTACTCCCCGTCCGTATCCACCCATACCGGCGAAACCTGCGGTGAGCCATCGGGCATGAGGGTCACGAGGTGACCGATGACCGGCTTTTCGAGGAGTTTTCGGGCTTTCTCGGATAGTTTGGGCATTACGATTCTGATTCCTCCAACACGTTGATATATCTCTATGATGCGACAGATCTGCTAGAGATGCTATTAGGCGGCCGTTGTCAGTCGCAAAGAGTCCTGAAGGAATCGCTTGGCCAGATGGATGGGCACCGCCAATCCTGATTCGGGGCCGTCCAGCGCTGTGCTGATGCCGACCATGCGGCCCTCAGTGTCAAAGACGGGGCCACCGGAGTTGCCGGGGCGCAGGTGCAGGCCGAGCATAAGCCATTCCATTCCGGCAAGCGGCCCTTGATTCCAGTTCGAGCCGGTGCCGATGGCCACGCCCCCGGTGAGCGCGTCGCGAACGCCGAAGGGATGGCCGAGGGCGAACACCCACTGACCAGCTTGCAGACTTCGCGAATCGCCCAGTTCGATGGCGGGGAGACCGGTCGCATCCACACTCAGTGCGGCGATGTCGCGACGGCGGTCGTGCGCCAAAACTTGGGCGCGCAGGGACCGGCCGTCGGACAAGGTCGCCCAGAGCGACTCACCTTGGGCGACGTGGGCGTTGGTGACGATGAGGCCGTCGGGATGCCAGACGGTGCCGGCACCGCCACTGGAGCCGTTGCCGATGTGGACGACGCTCTTGCTCACGCGGGCAACGAGGTCGGCGGCTGTGTTGTTGAGTTGCTGTATTCGACTTGACATAACATTAGCCCCGCTCGCCGATGATTACGGCAATCTTACGGAGCTTGCCGCCGCGGACGATTTCAGCGTCCACTTTCTGGTCTACGGCGGCTCCGCTCAGGTACGTGAGCAGGTCGTCCACGTGGCGCATCTTTTCGCCGCCGATGGCGATGATGACGTCACCCTGCAGGAGACCGGCCTTTTCGGCTGCGCTATCGGGCTGGACGGAGACGACCATCAGGCCGGTCTCCTGGCCTGCTTGTTTAGCGAGTGCCTCGGCCAGGCGGACAGGCTGCGTGCCAACACCCAGGTAGCCGCGCTTCACCCTACCATGCTTCAGCAGTGTCTCCACGGTTGCCTTGACGGTGCCGTGGGGGACAGCCATGGAGATGCCTCGCAGGACGCCCGATGTGTTGAGCCCGGCTATGCTGCCGGAGACGTCCATCAGCGGGCCGCCGGAGAAGCCCGGGTACATGACAACGTCGGTCTGCAGAAAGCGGTCGAGGCGGCCACCGGAGGGCGTTACCCAGCTATCTCCGAGGGCACTGACGACGCCGAAGGTGGCCTGCACGGTCTTACCGGGACGACCGAGCGCGAGGACGATGTGTCCGACGCTCAACCCATCGGTCTTGGCCCAGCTCGGTACGGTCAGGTCTTTAGCGTCTGTACGGAGCACGGCGAGGTCGGTGGACGGGTCGCGTCCGACGAGTTCCGCAGAGACGGTCTCTCCACCATCAAGGCCTATCTTGATGGCTTCGTCGTGCTGGACGATGTGGTGCGAGGTGACGATGATGCCGTCCGCCGACCATACGATGCCGGTGGCAGGGATGCCGCGCCGGGCTTCTACCCTGACGATGGACGGGCTTGCCTTGGTAACGGTAGATGCGAGTGTGTCTGAGAGTTCTGTGAGTAGTGTCATTGGTGTGCTCCTGTAAAACTGTGATGTTCCCAATCTACGGGCCACAGGAGAAGCTCTCTTCGCTCGAAGGAGCAGTATCGCCCTGGAAAAAGGGTTAGGTGGAGCAGCCGGGACTGACCGAACGGGTGGGTTACAGGAAGACGAGGCCGAGGCGGGAGGCGCGGACGACGGCGTCGGTGCGACTGGTGGCGCCGAGCTTACCCAGTATGGAGTTGACGTGGAATTTGACTGTGTGCTCGCTGATTTCGAGGTTTTGAGCGATGGTTTTGTTGGGCAATCCGGAGGCAAGAAGGCGGAGCACATCGAGTTCGCGAGGGGTTAGCTGTCCGACGGGTGCGTCGGGTTGTCCCTCCGGCGGGCTATCGTCGTTTTGCACGGAGTCGGCGGCATAGACGAGCAGCCCTTCGGACACGGAGTGCAGGGCGGAGACGAGCGCGGAGGCGGAGGCGTCGCGGAAAAGCACGCCGCGTGCACCGGACAGCCGCGCGTTTCTTATATGCTCTGTGTCAGGTACGAGCGCGACAATCGGGGGCAAGCCTTCGCTTAGCTCAGCGAGACGGTCGAGTCCGGCAGCCGGTTCCTGTCCCGCATCCCACAGCACGACGTCAGGGCGATATACCGCGATGTCGGCTGCGAGTTCCGAGTGAGCAGGAACATGTGCGACTACCTCGGCGCCGGGGTGTTGCGCAAGAAATGCGGCGAGGCCCGCCCTGACGAGGGGGTCGTCAGCGACTATCAGAACGCGGATGCCGGTCGACACTTAACGTGCCTGTACGGCAGTGTAGCCCAGCCATACCGCCAGCACTCCAACCACGACCTGCAGGGCTATGTATCCGGCCGCGGAGCCGATCTGACCGTTTCGCACGAAGGCGAAGGTTTCATTACCAAAAGCAGAGAATGTCGTGAAGCCGCCGAGTAGGCCGATGGTCAAAAAGGTGCGGACTTCCATGGGGATAAGATCACGCGTCTGGACGATGCCGGTGACGATGCCGATAACCAGACATCCAAGCACGTTCACCGCCAGGGTGCCGTAGGGAAAGCCAGTTCTAGCGGTTAGGGTCTGCACCCAGTCGCTGAGCAGATATCTGGCAATCGCTCCTGCCGCACCACCCGCTCCGACCAAAAGGATAGTTTGCATCGGGTTGTCCTCATTTCGTGCACTACCGGGCTTTCGTGTGTGCTCTTTATCGTATCAGGCAACTGACACGCCTAGTCGTTTTAATCCGTACCGACAAATCTCTTTTCCCTTTAATTCTTTGTTCATGACCTGTTAACTCTCTCTTAATATCCCGATAAAAAGCCGTTCACATTGCCTGTATAGGCTGTTCTTGAGAACTTCAGTAAACCAAATTAAAAGGCCCTAAGGAGGCATAGGAAATGCAAGTGATTCCAATAGTTCGAACTCCATGGAAATTCGCGCTGATTATGACAATTGCTTTGGTAGCGCTTATCGCCGCAGCGTGTTCCAGCAATGAGCCGACCGCTGCGGTAACTATCCCGACGCAGTCTACTTCGCAGCCACAAACAACCGCTACGAAGACTACGCAGCAACTCTCCGGCAGCATCGAGATTGATGGCTCAAGCACGGTATACCCTATCACCGAGGCGGTGGCGGAAGAATTTCGCAAGGTTCATCCAAATGTACGGGTCAACGTCGGTGTCTCCGGCACTGGTGGTGGATTCAAGCGCTTCACCGCCGGTGAGACCGCCATCTCCGATGCCTCAAGGCCTATCAAGGACACGGAAGCTGCGGCGGCAATAGAGAATGATGTTGAATTTCTAGAGCTACAGGTTGCTATTGATGGCCTATCGGTCATGGTCAGTCCCAGCAACAACTTTGTGGAATGTCTCACGGTGGAGGAGCTAAAGGCCATTTGGGAGCCCGGCAGCACCATCGACAACTGGAATCAGGTACGTTCCAGCTTCCCGAACCAGACTCTGAGGCTCTATGGGCCAGGAACCGATTCGGGCACGTTCGACTACTTCACCGAAGTGATTAACGGTGAAGCGCAGGCTAGCCGAGCCGACTACACCGGATCGGAGGACGACAATGTGCTCGTACAGGGCATCGGCGGAGACCGGAACGCCCTGGGGTATTTCGGCTACGCTTACTACGTGGAGAACACCGATAAGCTGAAGCTCGTGGCTATCGATTCCGGCAGCGGGTGCGTAACTCCGAGCGATGCGACGATTGAAGCCGGCGAATACAGTCCACTGTCACGACCGCTGTTTATTTACGTGAGTACTGAGGAGTTGAAGCGACCGGAAGTGAAAGCGTTCGTCGAATTCTACATGGAACACGGCTCCGACTTGGCCGCTGAGGTCGGGTACATTCGGCTCGCCGACTCCATTTACGCGGCGAACCTGGCGCAGGTGAAGGTCGCAAAGTAACGCATTGCACGGAAATGGGATACGTGCACTAACGATTGGCAGTTCCCTCCCAGCCTAGGACTAAGGCCCATCTCGATGCCAACCTCGAGATAG
>JAQBWG010000011.1 GCA_027625225.1 Chloroflexota bacterium
AACGGGATTTGTCCTCACGAATGCTTCATTGCGCGGCTACTTCCGCAAGCACTTGAAAAACGAAGTAGCTGGCCGTGATAGTGAGAGCTGAGTAGAACAGCTTTTGTTGGGTAGGCGAACCGTATATCGCATCCACTATGCCGAGGGCCGCCGATGTGATGGCCGCCAGTACTAACCAACCGACTTTGCCCTGCATAGTTTGCAATTGACTCCTTCCGTCCTCTGACCCGTCCTCAACTTGCACTGCGTACTATACCAGTGGAATTGTACCCCGCCACGAATAACCAACCGCGGATACGAATTGAGGTCGTCCACCGCGGCTCAAACGACGGAAGTACTCATATCGCCTATAATCTGGGGCATGAGAGCAGCGGGAGCGAGGATATTACTGTTGGGCCTGTTGGCAGGATGGGTGGTTGCGTGCGGGGATGGGTCGGAGACGCCGGGTGCGACGGCTACGCAGGAGGCGAGCGCGACGGCGACGGCGGTGGTTGTGCTTTCGCCGACGAGTACGGGTGTTCCGGGGGTTACGGCGACGGCTGTTGTGTCGAGTCCTACTCCTGTTTCCACTGAAGAGGCTGGGCCAACGGCGACGACGGTGGTGGTGTCCCCCACTCCTACACCGACGCGGACTCCAGGGCCTTCGCCGACGGCGACCAGAATCGTTACGGTGACGGTGTTGCCGACGGGTACGCCGGACGTTCCGATTCCTACACCAACGGTGGAGTTGCCTTCGCCGACTCCGACGGTGAGCCTGACACCCACGATAACGCCTGGTACCCCCGATCTTGAGGTTTCGTCGCTCGTTCCGTCCACGTTTCAGGCACTGCGAAATGACGAGTTTACGGTCGTTGTAACCGTGAGCAATACGGGAGTCGGCACTGCTCCGGCAACGTCCGTTGCAGTGTATCTGTCCCAAGACAGCGTCATCACAACCGAGGACTTGCGGATTGGGTTGGGTGCGGTTGGCCAGCTAGCTCCAGGGGCATCGGTGGAGGTGCTGGTGGAGGTCGGCATACCGTCGGCGACGGGCCTGGGGTCGTATTCGCTGGGTGCAATCGTTGACCGGTTCGATTTAATAGCGGAGTTGAGCGAGACGAACAACACGCGGTCGGTTCCGTTCAATGTGCCTGCGGTTTTGGCGCCGACGCCGACGCCTGTTCCCTCATCTACAGTAACACCGACCCTTTCGGATCTGTACATCGAAACGTTCAGTCCATCCGTGACCCAAGCGGGGCGAGGTGAGGCGATTACGGTTACGGTGAAGATAGGCAATCTGGGGGCGGGTGTTTCGCCCACGACAAGACTGGCGCTGTATCTTTCTGCGGACGGCATTATTACGTTCACGGACTCGCTGCTTACCGTTGTCACGGTTGGCCCTATCAATCCGGAGGAGTCGGTAGAGATGTCCATCCCGGTGAATATTCCCCTGGCAAGCGGTCTTGGGTTCCAATACTTGGGAGGACTCGTTGACCAGCTGAATGAGGTTACGGAGCAGCGTGAGGACAACAACACGGCTTCGGTGCAGTTCTGGGTGGTCGTCCCCCCTACTCCGACGCCAACTCCCGCCCCCACTCCAATAGCAGGGCTGCCCGACCTGGTGGCGCTGGGGATTTCCTCGCCGAAATCTCAGGTGCAGCGGGGCGAGGCAATTACTTTCACGGTAACGGTGGGCAATCTGGGGACAGAACCCGCCTCCCCGTCTACCGTCGGCCTTTATCTGTCTCCGGACATTTCCATCACGGCAGCAGACCTTCTGCTGGGCACCGCTCAGGTCGTACTGCTGAACCCGCAAGTTTCCGTCCAATTGACGATAAGTGTAACCATACCTACGGCGCTGAATGCGGGGCAGTATTTCCTGGGAGGTCTCGCCGATGTCTCGAACACAGTCACCGAGGGCAGCGAAGTGAATAACACGATATTCATACTACTTACGGTGAATTGAAGCCGGTATGCAATACGGCCAGACAACGGTGCTGGGGATGGGATTGTTGCTAGGGGTTGTGGCTGCGTGCGGGGATGTGCCCGCGGCGGCTGTACCGTCGACTGCTGTGATACGGGTGGATGCGACGGGGACGGCGGTCGTTCCCACACTAACGGAGCAGTTGTTTTCAACGCCTGCGGCGACCGAGGGGACGCCGTACATTCCTCCGGCAACGGCAACGGCTGCTGGAAGCCCGGGAGCGACGCAAACGCCGACTGCGACGGTTATTCCGACGACGACCGCGATTCCAGTACCTACGCCATCACCGACGCCGGACGTCGAGGAGTGCCGGAGGCCGTACGAGGCGGCGGTCATCAACGGGCCAACGGGGCCAGCGCCGCCTGCCGACGGGGACCGGGTGTTCCGGTCGCTGACGGTGGACCCGACGAACGCGGATGTGCTGGTGCTGGGGACGGAGCGGAACGGGTTCGTGCGGAGCGAGGATGGCGGTGTGACGTGGACACGGCACAGAGACGGGTTCCGTTCTCTCCTGGACGGGTATCCGGAGGTGTGGGATGCGGACATTTCGCGGAGCAATCCGCAGGTGGTGATGGCGGCGACGCTGAACTCGCCGGGGCCGCCGACGGGGGGATTCGGGGAGCCGGGGTTCTACGTGAGCAGGGACGGCGGGCGGACGTGGTCGCAGAGCAACTGCGGGTTCACGACGTCACGGGCGGTGTCGGTGCGGATGGACGCATCAGACCCGGACGTTGCGGTTGTGGGCCTTGAGGGTGGGTTCCCGAGCTTCCAAGGCGATACGACGTATTATCCGGGCGGTATCTTCCGGACGGTGGACGGCGGAGAGAATTGGACGCGCATCGAGCTGGGCGACGGCGACGGTGAGAACGGGTTCTGGCATATGTATGCGTTGGCGACGGAGCCGGCGACTTTCATCACGTTCGGCAACGGGGTGGGCGACCTCGAGCTCAATCTGGGCTTCTTGCGAAGCCGGGATGCTGGCGCGACGTGGGAGTTTTTCGCTCCGGAGATGCGGCCCCGTCCGATAGCAGATTTCGCGGTGTCGGCGGATGGGACGCACTTCTATGTGAACGAACGGGACACGTACTTCGGGTGGGTGTCCACAGACAGCGGGGCGACGTGGTCTCAAAGTGCGGTATGGCAGGTGAACGGGCCGATCGCGGTATCTCCGGCGAACCCGAAGCTGGTGGTATTTGCGTCGCCGTGGGATGTCCGGCGATCTACGGACGGGCTGGCGACGGTCAATGCCGTATTGGAAACGCCGAGCGCGATACGGGACATCGTGTTCGCACCGTCGAATCCGAACGTGGTGTACGCGGAGTTGGACGGGTATGTGTTGTACCGAAGCGACGATGCGGGGCTGACTTGGCGGCTGGTGGCGAACATTCGAAACGATGTGCTGAACGCGCAGCCGTAGGCGAACGCGGCACACGGAGTATAATCGCGGCTGAACCCTAGTCAGGGACAGGAGGTTGCATGCACAAGCAAGCTATAGTCATAGTCGCGCTGGTCGTAATCGCGCTGCTGGCGTTTGCCTGCGGTGGAGCGGCTTCGAGCACGGATACACAGGTGACGGTCCAGCCGACTGCCACTCGGGAAGGGATTGTGGCGGAGAACCGGACAATCAAAGAGGCGACCACGGGTGAGGGGACGCCGGTGCATTCGGCAGGCACACCAAACGTGGAGGCATTTCCCGAGTATGTGGGCGATTGCAAAATCGAACGTAACACGAATTGCGAGGGCGCCGACCTCCGGGACGCGGAACTGGCTGGCTACCGAGCACAGGGGTTCGCTCCGCCAGTGCAGGCGGACCTCCGTGGGGCAAACCTGAGCAACGCTGACCTGACGGGGGCGACGCTGGCGAAGGCGAAGCTGGACGAGGCGAACCTCAGTGGGGCGAAGTTGGTGGGCACGAACCTGACAGAGGCGAATCTGTACAAAGCCGACCTGCGCGGAGCCGATTTAACCAGAGCAATCCTGACGTTTTCGGATATGGAGGACGCCTTACTAGAGGGGGCGATATTCTGTGAGACAGTCATGTCCAACGGCTCGGTGAACAATCAGGACTGTTAATCGAGAAGCACAAAAGTAAAAAGTAAAAGGCCCCGGAAATCCGGGGCCTTTTACTTTTCAGGCAGGTTGCCCTAGCGATTAGTGCTGGCCGTCGTCCTTGACGAGGCCAACCATGTGGCCTTCGGGGTCGGTGAAGAGCGCGAAGGTGACCATGTTGGGAATCACCGTGGGGGGCACGACGGTCTTGCCGCCGGCTTTTTCAATCTTCTTGAGAGTAGCACCGAGGTCGTCGACCGAGGCGTAGAAGGTGACGTGTTTGGCGCCGCCCTCTCCCGCGCCGATGCCGCCATTGATACCGACGCCAGGGTCGCCAGTGTCGACGATGCTGTAGTTCATGGGGGTGTTCTCTATCTTCCAGCCGAAGATGTTTTTGTAGAAGGCCGATAGCTTCTTTACGTCACCACCGACGATTTCCCAGTGGACTATTGGATTTGCCATTTTTCTTTCTCCTCATTTTTTGTTTCTACTGACTACATGGTGTCGCGGGAGACCCAGGGGTCGGGGCCGGGGTCGCGACCCTCGGCGGCGATGGAAAGCCGTTCGAGGAAGTGCACCCAGCCTTCGTCGTGCTGACCGCTGGTGGCTTTGACCAGGCCGGTGTGTTTAAGGCGGACGAGGGTGGCGCTGCCTTGCGGATGGAGAGTAATCTCGACGGTAGTTGAGCCGGGCGGCACGGGATGGCCGTCGCCTTCCCATCCCCAAGTGAAGACGACGCGGCTGTTGGGCGTGACCTCGACGTACTTGCCGAGAGCGACGTGCTTGGGCGTGACCTCGACTTTGTATGTGCCACCGGGCTGGGGGTCAAGGTTGGCTTTGATGCCTTTCCACTTGAGCATTTTTACGGGGTCTATGAAGAACGGGAAGATGGTCTCGGGCCTGGCGTTTATCTTCACTTCGCACTGAATTATCTCTTCGCCTTTAACTTTGTGTATCGGCACGTTTCTGCTCCTCCTCCGCTGCCATTTTGAGTTGCTGCAGGCTGGTGTTCCAAAAGCCGCGAAGGAACTCCCGGAGTTCAGCGAGACCTTCGGGTTCGGCGCGGTAGTACCGACGGGTGCCCTGGCGGCGTACCCGTACCAGTCCGCACTTCTCCAGGACGCCAAGGTGCTGAGAGATGGCGGGGCGGGTGACGTCGAAATGCGATGCGATGGCCCCGGCAGTTAGCTCATCGTCCAGCACAAGCTGGAGAATCTCCCGCCTGCGTGGCTCTACGATGGCGCGTAGTGTTTCGTCAATCTCAGACATGACGATACGTTAGCATATGCTTACATAAAGTGTCAAGGCTCAGGCGATGAGCTACGAAAACGTGAGGACGTCGCGCGGATTGTCGTGGAGGATGGTTCGTATCTGGTCGCCGGTGAAGCCGCGGCGCTCCATGCGGGGGACGACCATGCGAGGGACGTGGTCGTAGGACTTGCCGCCGTTGCGGGTATAGCGAAAGGTCCAGCAGACGTCGTGGGAGATGACGATGCGGTCGAGGAAGCCTTCGTTAATGAGGAACTCAAGTCGTTCCATGCGTTGAGTGTCGGAAGAGCGCTCTATGTCTTTGGGGGCATTGGTGACGGCGTTGGAGGTGTCCTCCAGGCCGAAGGTGTCGAATTCGAGATAACATCCGGTTTGGGCCAGAGATTTCAGGAAGCCGTAGTCGAAGAAGAAGTCGAGGTGGCCGATGACGACGCGTCCGGGCGGCACGCCGGCGTCGGTGAGGATGCGGAGCAGGGTTTCGGGTGCGGTCATGTCGAAGCCGGGGTGTACGAGGATGGGTGCGCCGGTGGCGTGGTAGGCCTGCGCCGAGGCTCGGAAGGTCTTGCGCTGGTTGTCGGTGAGGGGCCAGAAGCAGCCGACCTCGCCGATGATGCCGGAGCGGACGCCGGTGTCGCCGACGCCGACGGTGACGTCGCGGACGATTTCTTCTGCCAGGCTGTCTTCGGAGCGTTCCGCGATGTCGGCCGGGTGGTAGATAGGCACGTAATAGCTGCCACCCATGACGATGTTCAAGCGGGTGGCACGGGAGATGCGGGCGAGGGCGAGGGGGTCGCGCCCGCAGCCGATGGAGGTAACGTCCACGAGGGTGCCGCCGCCTTGATGGGCGAAGGCGGAAACCTCTTCGAGGGCAGTCTGTTCGTCGTACATGTGATACGAGGCTTTGTTGAGCTTCCAGCGTTCGCTGATGGCGGCGAGGTTGTCCATGGCGATGGGCTTGTCGAGCCAGGCACGCTGGGTGGCTTCTTCGGGTGTGAAGGCGTACTTGTCCATACCCAGGAACAGGTGCTCGTGCATGAGGGTTAAACCGAGCTTGTCCGGGTTGACGGGGCCGAGCACGGTGTTCACTTTGCCCTTCATAGACTGTCGAAAGCTTTGTGTCATATCAGCATCCTATCCGTTTTTTACAAGGCGAGGAGCAGGACAGCCAGGCCGGCGAAGAAGACGCCGAGACCGGCTTTCCAGGTGAAGGGTTCTTTCAGCAGGGTAAAGCCTACAACCGCGACGAAGACCGGGTACATGGCGGCGACAGGCACGACGACGGAAGCACGGCCTTTACTCAGGGCGTAGAGGAAAACGAGGGTGCCGAGGGTGCCCAGAATGCCAGCGCCGATTCCCAGCGCAATACCCATAGGCTTGGCCTCGAACCTGAAACGCGTCCAGTAGGCGACGGCGGCGTAGACCACGAAGTTACCGGCGCCCTGGCAGAGGAGGATGGTGGTTGTACCGGCGTAACGGCCAGCGACTTTGGCGAATACTCCCCATACCGTCCACATAGCCAGTGCAAGCAACGATGCAACGAACCAAGACACAATAGCCTCCAACCTCCTGATTCGCCTGTGCGGGGCACAGGCCGGAGACATGCAAGGGTACTCTGAAATCTACGGTGAAGGGAATAAGCTGCAGGGTAGTGCCGGTGCTCTAGGGGCGCTCTCCGATACGTATTTCACCCTCGATGCGCTCGGGGCCGCGGTAGTAGACGATGTCCACGGTTTCGCCGGCCTGGTGTTCGAGCAGGAACTTGGACAGGTCGCCGGTGTTGCGTATCTCGGTGTCTCCGAGTCCGATGATGACATCGCCCTCACGAAGTCCGGCGGCGGCGGCGCCGCTGCCCGGTGTGGCCTGCTGGATGATGATGCCGTGGTTCACGGGAACGTCGAAACGACTGGCAAGCGCGGAGGTGAGGTTGAATGGAACGACACCAAGGTATCCACGCCGAACGTTGCTCCATTCGATGAGCTGCTGGGCGACAATCCGCGCGTCGTTGATGTTGATAGCGAAGCCGATGCCCTGGCTGGCCTCGATGATGGCTGTATTGATGCCGATGACCTCACCCTTGAGGTTGACGAGCGGACCGCCGGAGTTGCCAGGGTTGATGGAGGCGTCGGTTTGGATAAGATCTACGATGGTGTTTTGGGTGTCCACCTGGATGGTACGTTCGAGCGCGCTCACGACACCCTTACTGACGGTGGGGCCGCCAGCAAGGCCGAGGGCGTGGCCGATGGCGATGACATCTTCGCCGACCTGAAGCGTACGCGAATCGCCGAGCAGGGCGGGCACAAGTCCATTGGCTTCGATACGGACGATGGCGATGTCGGTCGAGGGGTCGGTGCCGACGATGGTGCCCTCGCGGCGGGTGCCGTCGTTGAGGATGACTATGATGGTCTGGGCGCCCTGGACGACGTGGTTGTTGGTGAGGATGTGGCCGCCGGTGTCGAGGATGAGTCCGGTGCCGACACCGGTGTCGGGAGACGGGCGCCCAAAGAAGTCCATACGTACGACTTCGATGACGATCTGGACGACGGAGGGTTTGAGTTGCTTGACGACCTCGACGGTGGAGAGGTAGGCACCCTCTCCAACAGGCTGGGGCGTGGAGGCGGCGCGGGTGAGTTCCAGGGCAGTCGGTGTGGAATGAGGAGTGGGAGGGAAAGTCGGGGTCGGTTCGGGGCTGGCCGGAGTGTCAGTGCAGGCGACGGAGAGCAAAAAAAGCCACAAGGGCAACAGAAGTAAGAGTTTTCGCGATACAGACATTCGCATGTCCTCCGAACCGTGTGACCTTAGGGAGATGCCATTCTACATATTTCAGAACGGCGTGGTGAAGGTCGAATTGGGCAGAGCGGACTAAAAAGATACCGCCCGTCTCAAAGTCTCAAGACGAGCGGAGTAGTGTCGTAGATTGGGTGCGCCTAGGACGATGCTACCGGTTGCGGCGGCGGCGGGCGCGGCGAATGCTACGGGCCTTGTCCAACCTAGCCTGTTCGCCCTTGGAGCGGAAGAAACGGCGATTACGCAGTTCGCGCATGACTCCGGCCCGCTGAATAACGGTCTGGAAGCGCCGAAGGAGCCCTTCGCCGTCTTCACCTTCTCTTAAAGAAACAAATGCCACTGACTACTCCTCGAACATAACTATCCCGAAATAAAAGGGGGAACCCGACTAGTTTATCACGAAGCACATAATGCAACAATGCGATAGGCTCCGTCTTGCCGCCGGTATGGTGTGGATAAATTATTAGAACACCCACTCTACTTTAAGGGTAGCCGATGCTACAATGGCCCTGCTATTTCGCTGAGCACAAATCTACTCCCAACAAGTGTACGGATGCTATGCCACTAGAAAATATCGTCGTTAAAGGCGCACGCGAACACAACCTCAAGAACGTAGACGTCACCATTCCCCGCAATAAGTTGGTGGTGGTCACGGGTGTGTCAGGGTCGGGGAAGAGTACTCTGGCGTTCGACACCATCTACGCCGAGGGGCAGCGACGGTATGTGGAGTCACTGTCGTCTTACGCGCGGCAGTTCCTGGGGCGCATGGACAAGCCTGATGTGGACTACATTGACGGGCTGTCGCCGGCCATTTCGATAGACCAAAAGGGCGTGTCGCACAATCCGCGCTCGACGGTGGGAACGGTCACCGAGATTTACGATTACCTGCGCTTATTGTTCGCCCGCGCAGGACGACCTCACTGTCCGAAGTGCGGCAGGCCAGTGGAGAAGCAGACGGTGCAGCAGATGGTGGACGCCATTCTGGCGATGCCGGACAGCACACGATTGCAAATCATGGCACCGATGGTGCGGCGGCGGAAGGGCGAGCACAAGGAGGTTTTCGAGCAGGCGCGCAAGGCGGGGTTCGTGCGGGTGCGGGTGAACGGCGAGATGCGCGACCTGTCGGAGACGTTCGACCTGGACAAGAAGAAGTGGCACACCATCGAGGTGGTGGTAGACCGCCTGGTCATCGGCGACAGCGCGGAGCGCGGGCGGGTGGCTGAGGCCGTCGAGACGGCGATGAAGATGGCCGGTGGAACGGTGTTGGTGGCGACGGCGGACGACGAGCAGGAGATTTTGTTCTCGGAAAACTTCGCGTGCGTCCACTGCAACATCAGTCTGGGTGAAATCGAGCCGCGTACGTTCAGTTTCAACAATCCGCACGGTGCGTGTCAGACGTGCACCGGCCTGGGGTACCGGCTGGAGGTTGACCCCGAGCTGGTCATTCCCAACAAAGACCTGTCTATCGGTCAGGGGGCGGTTCAGCCATGGTCGCGGGCAGGGTCGTCGAGTCCCTGGCTTTTGAGTCTGCTGGAGTCCACGGCGCGACAGTATAAGTTTTCAACCAAGGTGCCGGTGAAGGAAATGGACCCCAAGCACGTGGAGCTGGTGCTGTACGGCAACAAAGGCCGGTCGGTGAAGATGAGCCACGAGACGCAGCGGGGCAAGGTGTTCGAGTGGGAAACGACGTTCGAGGGAGTTATCAACAACCTGGAGCGCCGGTACAAAGAGACGGAGTCGGACTACATCCGCACCGAAATCGAGCGGTACATGGCGACGATTCCCTGCCACGCTTGCGAGGGGCAACGGCTGCGTCCGGAGGCTCTTGCAGTTACGGTATGCGGGCTGAACATCATGCAAGTCACGGGGATGTCGGTTGACCGTGCCATCGAGTGGGTGGGAGCGATTGTGCCCAAGAGCGGGAAGAAGTTCTCGGGGCCGAAGCCTCAGTTCGACGGTGAGCCGAAGCAGTTGACCGAACGGGAGATGGCCATCGGCGACCAGATTCTGAAGGAAATCACGGTGCGGTTACAGTTCCTGGAGAACATCGGATTGGATTATCTGACGCTGAGTCGCACGGCGTCCACGCTCAGCGGTGGCGAGGCGCAACGTATCCGGCTGGCAACGCAGATAGGCTCCGGCCTGATGGGAGTACTGTATGTGTGCGACGAGCCGTCGGTGGGGCTCCATCCGGTGGACGACGCCCGACTCATCGGGACGTTGAAGCGGCTGCGCGACCTGGGTAACACGGTAATCATCGTGGAACACGACGAGGCGGTGATGCGGGCGGCGGACTTCATCGTTGACCTGGGACCCGGCGCGGGTGAACACGGAGGACACATCGTGGCAACGGGCGACATCAACGACATCATCGCCGAACCGAAGTCGCTCACCGGTCAGTACCTGGGACACACCAAGCAGATACCGCTACCGGACGCGCCGCGCACGAGCAACGGCAAGAGTATCGTCATCAGGGGCGCACGCGAAAACAACCTCAAGGGTGTGGACGTGGAGTTCCCGTTAGGGGTCATGGTGTGCGTGACGGGGGCGTCAGGGTCGGGCAAGAGCACACTAGTGAACGAGGTGCTGTACAAGAAGCTGGCGCAGGAGTTCTACCGGGCGAAGGACCGTCCGGGCAAGTTCGATTCCATCGAGGGGATGGAACACATCGACAAGGTGGTGAACATCGACCAGTCGCCCATCGGCCGGACGCCGCGCAGCAATCCGGCGACGTACACGGGCGCGTTCACGCCGATGCGGGAACTGTTTGCATCGCTCCCCGACGCGAAGGTGCGCGGGTATAAGCCGGGGCGCTTTTCGTTCAACGTGAAGGGCGGCCGCTGCGAGGCGTGCAAGGGCGACGGGCATATCAATATCGAGATGCAGTTCCTGCCCGACGTGACGGTGCCGTGCGAGGTGTGCGAGGGTAGGCGGTACAATCGCGAGGCGCTGGAGATTAAATACCGGGGTAAGAGCATCGCCGAGGTGCTGGATATGACGGTGGCAGAGGCACTGGAGGTGTTTACGAACATCCCGTCCATCCGCAACAAGCTGTCCACGATGAATGACGTAGGGCTAGGCTACATACGTCTGGGGCAACCAGCAACGCATTTGAGCGGCGGTGAGGCGCAGCGGGTGAAACTGGCGACGGAGTTGTCGAAGCGGGCGACAGGGCGGACACTCTACATACTGGACGAGCCGACGACGGGATTGTCGTTCGAGGACTGCGCGCACCTGCTACGGGTACTGCACAGACTGGTGGACACGGGAAACACGGTGGTACTCATCGAGCATCACCTCGATCTGGTCAAGAACGCCGACTGGGTTATCGACCTCGGTCCCGGTGCGGGCGACAAGGGCGGTGAGGTCATCGCCGAGGGCATCCCCGCGGACATCGCGAAGCTCACGCACTCGCACACGGGCCGGTTTTTGAAGGCTCACCTGGAGCGATTCGGGGTGGACGTTTCCAAGATGACCAACGGCGCGAAGCCAACGAAGGCCGCCAAAAAGAGTACGAAACAGACGGCAGCCCAGTCCACGAACGGCAGCAAGCCGAAGAAGAAGAAGGCGGCGAAGGCGAAGCGGTAAGTCTGCTACATCGGAAAAGGCGCGATGCTTCAACCAGGCGATAAGGCTCCGGATTTCACAGGTACTACTGATGACGGCGATTCGTTCCGACTAGCTGATTGGCTGGGCAAGAAGCACATTGTTCTGTATTTTTATCCCAAGGATTTTACCGCGGGGTGAACGCACGAGGCCTGTGGCTTCCGTGACGATTATGAAGCCATCGTTGAACAAGACGCGATACTAGTCGGCGTCAGCGTTGACTCTGTCGAGAGCCATCGGGCGTTCAAGGAAAAGAACCGCCTACCCTTCCCGCTGATAGCCGATACCGACCGACATATCACCAAGCTTTACGGTGTGAATCGCCGCTGGTTAAAGTTCGCCCCCACCAAACGGGTAACGTATCTGATAGGCAAGGCAGGGGTGATACAGGAGGTTTTTCACCACGAGTTGGCTATCGGTAAGCACCGTGGAGACGTTCTTAAAGGCCTCAAACGGCTAAACGAGGGGTAGTCTTAGTTCACTTCACGATGGTCTCGCCGGCTTTAAGCCGGTCGAGGTAGTTGGCGATGGTGTTGGAGGAGATGGCGAGGCTGCTTCCGCCGATTTCTGTGTCTACGTAGCGCAACGAGACCATCCCGATAACCTCTCCACGCGGCCCCAACACAGGCCCGCCATCGTTGGTGTCTCGAATAACGATTTCCGCGACGTGCGCAGTTACAGCTACGGCGACCCCATAAAGTCAATCAACTGGAAGGCTAGCGCCCGTAGGCTCTCGGTAGGAGACCATACACTTCTAACCAACCAATATGAGAGCGAAGGGCGGAACACCGTCTGGCTGTTCGCGGACTGTTCAGCCTACATGATGGTGGGCAACAATCTCCGAAATCCCATGGAAGTTCTGGCGCATCTGGTTACGGGCGCATCGCAGTATTTCCTCAAACGAGGGTATCGGGTCGGTTTATTTCCCTATGGAAGCAATACCGCTCCGTTGTCTCCGGGCATCGGCCGTGGACAACTCATGCGTATCTCGGCAGCCATGCGAGACCTGGAACCTGCGGAGAAGGCCGCAGAGCTAGAGGCCGCTATCGATCAAATTAAGATTGAGTTGGTAAGAGATTCGTCCTCCGCAGTAGTTTTTGCAAGACTCGACATGCCGGACAGTGAGTCGTTACTCAGGGGGGTCAAAAGGCTGGTTAGCCTGCGACCGCGTATCCGGGCTCAGTCTTTACCCCTGGTTATCGGAGTCGGTGGATATCTATTCATAGATGCGGACGATTGGTACGAACGCAACGGAGTGTTACTTATGGATATGGCGACACGTCCGCTTGTTCGCTCTCTTCGCAAGATGGGCGTGCGGGTGCTGGAGTGGCGACCGTCCGATCAACCCGATTGGTCTGAGGTGGCACAGGAGCATGCGCGTGCGGAGGCACGGGAATGAACTCGACCGTTCTCTTGATGGGGTTGCGCACCGTGGGGCCGTTCCTGATGCTGGCACTATCTGCGCTCTCGCTGACACTGAGCGACGCGTGGCGCTTGTGGGTGGAGTTGGCCGACCGGGCGAGTGCGGCGGAATTGCTGAACGTATGGGTCGTCTCGCGCATCTTCGAAGTGCTATCATCGCCCTGGTTCGTCATCGCCCCAATCTTCTTCCTCATCAGTATCGCCGCGCTTATCGTCCGGGACGGCCGGTGGCATGGAGCGATTCTTAGCATATGCATCGGCGCTCAAATGCCGGGACTCATTTCACACACTCAGTTCCAGTGGTTACACCTGTTTTCAAGCGACTTCACATTCAATGGACAGCCTGGGATGGTTATCGTGGCTGCCGCGCTAATATCCCTGCCTATCGCCTTTTTCAGCTTCAGAACTGCATCGGTACTGGAGGACAATCAGGAGTGGCTGGAGGCCGGGGACGTTGATTCGTCAGATGTAGAGAATGCGTACCTGGCAAATGTGATGTTCTTGGGCAAGATGGTTGCTGCCGCGCTGTTGATAAGCGGGGCTATCGTATCGCTGAGTTTCGGACTCCGCATAGGCCTGGACTCGGTCGCTGACCAAGTCGGGGCCTGGTGGGTTATCTGGGCTGCCCCGGTAGTGGTGGCCTTATTGGGCATAGGCCTCTACGGCCTTTTCCAGAATAGGACGGTCGGACTCCAGCGAATTGAACCGAAAGACGACCTTATCGAAGCCTAGATGCCCATGACGTGGTAGCCAGTATCCACGTGAATAACCTCGCCGGTCACGCCGCTGGACATGTCGCTGCACAGGTATAGCGCCGTTTTCGCTACCTCTTCCACCGTGATATTCCGCTGCATGGGTGCACGATCGGAGTGTGCGCCCTTCATTTTCGAATACCCGCTGATGACGCGCGACGATAAAGTGTCCACAGGGCCTGCGGAGATTGCGTTCACCCGCACGTTTTCCTTTCCTAGGTCAGACGCGAGCTGCTGCACCTCATTCTCCAGTGCGGCCTTGGCCGTTCCCATGACGTTGTAGCCTGGGAACACTCGCTCGGCGGCCTGGAAGGTCATGGTGATGATGGCGCCGCCTTCGGGAGCCATGAGCGGAGCGGCATAGCGGGCGACGGAGATGAGGGAATAGGCGCTGATGTCCAGAGCAAGCCGGAAACCTTCGCGCGGGGTATCTACGAACCGGCCGCCGAGGTCTTCACGGTTGGCGAAGGCGATGCTATGCACGACGATGTCGAGCCGGCCGAACTTATCCTTGAGCTTGCCGAAGGCGGCCTCGACGTTCGCATCATCGCTGACGTCGCACTCCAGGAGTGTTACATCGTCCCAATCCTTAACGAGCTTTTCGACATTCTCCTTCAAGCGCTCGTTCTGGTAGGCGATGGCAAGCTTCGCGCCTGCCTGGTGAAGCGTCTGGGCGATGGCCCAGGCGATGCTGCGCTGGTTGGCAACGCCGAACACCACACCGGTGCGATTCGAAAGGTCAATCTTGTACATTGGTTCCTCCGGCTCTATTCATCGTGGGCAACGCAAAGCATTCTAGTTGGATGCCTCCATCCGGACAAGTAACGAGGCCTAGTGAAACGCGGGAACGACCGACTCGCCAAGCAGACGAAGCTGCTCCATCAACATGTCGGGAGGGCAGGCTGAACGGAGCACGAATTTGGTGGCACCGGCGTCGACGTACTCCTGGATGCGGGCGTTAATGATGTCTTGCGCTCCCAGTGCGGCGAGCGCTTCCGGAGCGATGTCGGTTCGGCGGAACGGCATATAATCAGCAGCTAGTCGCTGCGCTTTTTCACGGGTATCGGCGATGCAGTAGTTGAACAGGACACCGTAGTGGTCGTCCTCGATGTTATTCCCGTGTTCATCGGCGATAGCTTTGATGCGTTCAATTCCCGAACGCACTTCTTCGGGTGTCGCCTGCGAGACCAGCCAGCCGTCACCGATGCGCCCGGTTCGTCGAAGCGCAGCTTCACTGCGTCCTCCTATCCACAATGGAACCGGTTTTTGTACGGGCTTGGGCTGCACGGACACACGGTTCAGGGTGTAGTGCTTGCCGTGGTGAGTTACCTCGTCCTCCAGCCACAGCCGCCGCATGACTTCCATCATCTCGTCCGTCCGGCTTCCGCGTTCCGATTTGGGCACACCGCACGCCTCGTACTCGCGCTCATCTTCGGTGCCCAGCCCGATGGCAGGAAGCGCTCTGCCGTTGGCCAGGAAGTCGAGAGTGGCGATTTCCTTGGCTAAGACAGTCGGGTTGCGCAGAGGGAGGGCGAGGACACTAGTGCCGAACTTCAGCTTCTTGGTGCGGGCGGCGATAAACGACAAAGCCACCATAGGGTCCATGCTGAACTCCGGCGACACGATGCGGTCCGTAAGCCATATAGAATCGAGGCCGAGACGCTCGGTTTCGTCTACATAGTCCCACAACGCCTGCGGCTCCGGCCTAGTGAATGGCCACCCGAAGAGTCCCATGCCTATCCGAATGGACATCCTGCTACACCTCCGCCAAAGATTTCGAGGAGAGCCACTCGATTATTTTGGGAACTGTTTGGGCAACGGCACGCCGGTTGAGTACGAGTCCCCAGTGCGAGGCTCCCTGTATTTCGACTTGGTCGGAGTCTAACCAGAGGTTTTTATACTTTTCTTTCGGCCACTGGGTGTCTTCCGAGCCGCGGACGGTGAGAAGAGGGCATGGCAGTGATTCGATCACGATGCCCCGCTTGCGTTCGTCCCGTGCATATCTCGACTCGTTTCCGCAGGATGCGAGCGCGACGGCACGTTCTTCGTCATCCAGGTCAGGCATGGAAGACCGTTCTTCGGGCGAGGTGGGAACCACACCATACTCTTCGGGGCCGAACACACCTTTGCGAAGACGAATGATGGGGTTGATTTCTCGAACCGGCAAACTCGGAGCAAGCGCAACACAGGCCACGCCAATCTCTGCGCTCGCAGCCATCATCGCAACGAGGCCCCCCATGCTCCAGCCGACCAGTACGGGCGGCTCTCGCAATTGAGAAGCTACCGATGCAACGTCGCTCACGTAGTCCGACATGCTCGTTTCGGACAAATCGAAGGGCACGCTTTTTCCGTGTCCCCGTAGGTCGACGGCGTGAGATGCCCAGCCGCGTGTTGCCAGTTCGGACTGCCAGTACGTCCAGGCCACTGCCGAATTGGCGGCGCCGTGAATCAGCACCATTGGAGGATATGGTGTCGTACCTGGCGGCAGCAGAGTTGTAACGGAAAGCATGGGGACATGATACCTGTTGTACGCGGCAGAATAGCTATCTTCGTTGACCGTGCAGGGCATTTTGATACAATTGCTGGAGAAGCCCAATAAGTTGTGAGGCATTAATCCCACAAAAACAGGGAGGCGGAATGACCACACAGCAAGCACCCCGACGACAGCCACTCACTATAAACATCAGTGAAAAGGCTGCACACCACGTACGCAAGTTCGCCGAGCAGGCGGGTAAGCCGGACATCACCCTACGCGTGGGTGTCAAGGGCGGCGGTTGCTCTGGGCTCACCTACGTTCTCGACCTTGTAGACGTCCCCGGTGAGAACGATAAAGTCATCGTGGAGCACGGCCTCAAGCTGTGCGTTGACAAGAAGTCTTACGTCTTCCTGGCTGGCACAACCCTGGAATATTCCGACGGTCTCAATGGCAAGGGGTTCGAGTTCCACAACCCCAACGCCAAGACCACCTGCGGCTGCGGCACCTCGTTCAGCGTCTAGCGCTGGCCGCTCCGCCATGGCCACTCAAACGCAGACAAGCTCTCTCGCCGTCGCCAAGGAATACGAGGCGCTAACCCACGACGTTGCGCTTATTGACCGTTCGCATATTGGCCGGCTGAAGTTCTCCGGCAACGATGCCCTTGACCTGCTGAACCGTCTGTCCACCAACCACCTTGCCGACATGGAAGTCGGACACGCCCTCCCCACCGTGCTCACCTCCAACAAGGGACGCATCGTGGACGTGCTGCTGGTGCTGCGACAAGCCGACCATCTGCTCGCGTTCACTTCGCCCGAGACTCGCAAGGCCGTAGCCGAATACATAGATTTTTATACGTTCAGTGAGGACGTTTCGGTCGAGGATGTCACGGACGAAACGTCCATGCTCGGCGTTTCAGGCCCGAAGGCCGAAGAGTGGGCAAATAAACATACCGTTAACCTGGAAGCCAGCGTAAAGGTCGTTCGCAGCGACTTTCTGCACATGCCTGGCTATGACATCGTTGCCCCTATAGCGCAGCGAGCATCGCTCTACAAACAACTACAAACAACAGGTGCAACACCCGTTAACGCCGATACCGTGGAGGCTGTCCGGATAGAACGTGGCGTGCCTATATACGGACACGAGTTAGGCGAGGACTATAACCCGCTGGAGGCTGGCCTAAAGCACTTCATCAGCTTCAGTAAGGGCTGCTACGTGGGCCAGGAGGTCGTGGCACGGCTGGATACCTACAAGAAGGTACAGCGCCGCCTCGTGAGCTTGAAGTGGAATGCGGATGCAATTGTTGCTACCGGTTCTGAGCTTATACTCGACGGCGACGCGGTTGGCACGCTCACTTCGTCGGCGCGACTACCTTCCGGCGAAGGTGTGGGGCTAGGCTACGTGAAACGAAGTGTTCCTGAAAATAGCGAAGTCGCCATATCAGCTCAGGGCAAGATATTCGAAGCCAAGTTGATTGAAATAACGCCCAAAGACTAGCGCTCAGGCCTTGAGGGCAACGCCGCCGTCCACGACTATCACCTGCCCCCGAATCATCGCTGCATCCTCGGTACACAGGAATGCCGTCACTTTCGCGATGTCCTCCACCGCCACCATCCGCCCTACGGGCGTCTTTTTACCCTCTGCCAGCATCTCCTCACGATTGGGGAAGTGGTCGAGCGCACCGGTATCCACGTAACCGCCGGAGACGGCGTTCACCGAGATGCCCTTCGGCCCCAACTCCACAGCCAGGTACCGCGTCAGGGCTTCCAGGGCGGCTTTCGACGTGCCCACCGAGGTGTAGAACGGCAGCACGCGTATCGAACCGAGGCTGGTGATGTTCACGATGTGGCCGCCGTTGAGCATGAGCTTCGCGGCTTCGACCGAGCACAGCCAGGGGGCTTTTGCATTCACCGACATCGTCCAGTCCCAGTGCTTCTCTTCCAACTCAAGTGCGTCGCGCTGAACACCGGTGGCCGCGTTGTTCACCAGGATATCAAGCCGTCCGAACGTATCGCTCACTTCCGAGAACATCTCTTTGATCTTCGAAGCTCCGCCGAGATGCGCCTTGATGCGGACGCTGCGGACGCCTAATGCTTCGACTTCGTGTTGCGTTTGGGATGCTTCGTCGTGGCTGCGGAAGTAGTTGAATGCGATGTCTGCACCACGCCGCGCAAGCTCCAGCGCGATAGCTTTTCCTATGCCGCGGGAGCCACCAGTGATTAAGGCTACCTTGCCTGAGAAATCGTTCTCGCTCAAATCTAACGCCTAGACCGCCATGCCGCCGTCGACGGCGATAACCTGCCCGGTAATATAACGCGCCTTCTCGGAAGCCAAATACGCCACGATATGCCCGATGTCGTCGGGATCGCCGAGATAGCCCATGGGAATCATAGAAAGCATCTTTTCCCTGAACTGCGGCCCCAGCACCTCAACCGTCTCGGTAATGATGTAACCCGGAGTTACCACATTCACCGTAACCGAACGATTCGCCAATTCCTTGGCGAGGGCTTTGGTGAATCCTTCGATGCCTGCTTTGGATGCAGAGTAGTTGGTCTGTCCCGGGTTTCCATGCGACCCAACGATGGAGCCAATGTTGATGATACGGCCCCAGCGTTGTTTAATCATGCTGCGGACCACCCCACGCGAACAGTAGAACGTGCCATCCAGATTGGTCTCGATAACTCGACGCCACTGTTCGTCAGACATACGCATGATAAGCGTATCGTCGATAATACCCGCGTTGTTAACGAGGATGTCTATTTGCCCGAACCGGTCGTTGACCGCATCAATCATAGTCTTTACTTGGTCTGGCTTGCCTACATCCGCTTGTACCGCGAAACCGTCGCTGCCCAAATCTTTGATTTCTGCGACAACGTCTTTTGCTTCTTTAAGAGACCGGTTGTAGTTAACCGCTACGTTCACGCCTTGCTCAGCCAGACGCAAGGCCGACGAGCGACCTATGCCCTTTGCGGCCCCTGTAACGAGTGCGAACTTCCCTTTGATATCCGACTCTAACACGCTAACTTTTTGCCGTCCTCTCCGATGCTGCCCCGGCCATTGTTACTTTGCTGGCGGCAGCTAACCGTTCGTTCATTTCAGGGATGAGTCTGGTTTCCACACAACCTTTCGCGGTGTTGATAGCCCGCGCGATAGCATCTGCTTTAGCCCGGCCGTGGCCAACAACGCTTACGCCGTTCACTCCCAAAATAGGCCCGCCGCCGTAGCTTTCTACCATATTGGTAAGGTTATATATTTCTGCCGTCGCCTCGTCCAGCTTATCTTGCGGAAGACTGCCACGCAAACGCTCAGCAAGACGCTCGGCAATGGCCGCACCTAACCCTTCGGTCAGCTTCATAACTACATTGCCGACAAAGCCATCGCATACCACTACGTCCGCTTTATCGTTGGGCAGGTCGTTCCCTTCGATATTGCCTATGAAGTGAACGCCTGTTTTGGCCATCAGTTCTGTCGTGTCTTTGACCAGCTTGTCCCCTTTGCCTGTTTCGGCGCCTACGCTGAGCAGGGCAACCCGAGTCTTTTCGATACCCCAGAACTGGCGAGCGAATACTTCGCCGGTAATTGCAAACGAGACGAGTTGATGCGGACGGCAGTCCACGCTTGTTCCCACATCCACAATGATGGTCTTGGGAGAATAGCCGATGATTGGTCCACCCAAACACGGCCGCTCTATGCCTTCGATAACCCCCATAACGACCGCTGCCGCCGCCATTGC
>JAQBWG010000012.1 GCA_027625225.1 Chloroflexota bacterium
AGTACCGGCGATGTGGACTTCGGCCCGAACGTGGTCATTGATCTCCAAGCCGAGCAGGCCCGCTGGTTTAACTCGCTGCTCAAAAGCGAGGATGACGGCATTGCCAAGGAGCCGCGCGTGAAGGTGTTCGTGATGGGCGCGAACAGGTGGCGGGAATCGGATGACTGGCCTATCCCGGGGACGGAGTACACTCCCTATTACCTGCACAGCGGCGGCAAGGCGAATTCACTCACCGGCGACGGTGGACTGAACACGGCCAAGCCGAAGAGCGAAAAGGCAGACCACTACGCCTACGACCCCATGCACCCGGTGCCGACTGCCGGTGGAAGCACCTGCTGTCTGGAAGATAGCAATCCGGTCTCGATGGGGCCGCGTGACCAGAGGCCGATTGAGTACCGCAACGACGTGTTGTGCTACACCAGCGAGCCACTGAAACAGGCCGTCGAGGTGACCGGGCCGGTCAAGGCGGTGCTGTACGCATCGTCGTCTGCTAGGGACACTGACTGGGTAGTTAAACTGGTGGACGTGGCACCCAACGGCTTCGCGATGAACGCGGCGCAGGGTATTTTGCGTGCACGATTCCGCGATTCTTACGAGAAGCCGGAGCTTATGAAGCCGGGCGAGGTATACAAGTTCGAGATTGACCTGTGGTCAACCAGTAACTCCTTCCAGCCGGGGCACCGCATCCGTGTGGACGTGACCAGCAGTTGTTTCCCGCAGTTTGACCGTAACCTCAATACGGGCGAAGACTGCGGTACGGGTACAAAGATGGCGGTTGCCGAGCAAACGATTCTGCACGACAGCGAACATCCTTCACACATCGTGCTGCCGGTGATACCCGCAGGGAAGTAAAACTAAAAAGGCCATATACGTAGGTTTTTAGGCCGACCCGCAACCGCGAACACGGTTGTGGGGCGGCCTTTCCTTGCTTTGGATAGTAGAATCAACCCATGGCTGTCATTCTTCGAATCATCGGCATGGTATTGCAACGCCGTTTTTTGGTGACTGCTGTCGTGCTATGCACAGCGGCAACCGTCGGGATTCAACTCTACCTCCCGCGCCTGTTCGGCCGGGTGATTGACGATGTGGTGGCGATAGCCGGTGGCGGGACGCTGGACAAGAGTACGCTTATCACGCTGGCGGCCATCATCTTCGGGTTGTGGGTCGCGAGGGGACTGGTGTCGTTCGGGTTGACCTACGCGGCTGAGACGCTGTCGCAACAGGTAGCGTACAGCATGCGTAATAGCTTCTACGACCACGTGCAGCGGCTGAGTTTCTCGTTCCACGATAAACACCATACGGGCGATTTGATTTCGCGGGCCGTCACAGACGCGGAGGGCATCCGGTTCTTCGTGATGTTCGGGCTGTTGCGCGGGCCGTTCTTCTTCGCCCTGTACTTCGGCATACAAGGGATGCTCATCTGGATAGACTGGCGGTTGGGGTTGACCGTTGCCTGTGTTATGCCGTTCCTGTTGGCATACGTTATCGGCACGCGGCGGCAAGTGCGGCAGATATGGATGAGAATCCAGCGAATGATGGCCGAGCTAACCACCATTTTGCAGGAAAACCTGACCGGGATACGGGTGGTAAAGGCGTTCGCGGCGGAACCGTTCGAGGTTGGGAAGTTCGACCCCAAGAATCAGGAGGTGGCGGAGGAGTCGGTGAGGGCGACGAGAGTCAGGGCGAGGACGAACTCGGTGCTCGGGGTTTCGTTTATGGGGCTGGCCGCGGTCATTCTGGGCTACGGCGGCTATCTTGTCACGCAAGGCTCGCTCACGATTGGCGAGCTGGCGCAGTTCTTTCTGTATATCGAGGCACTGGCGCTGCCGGTAAGCATGTCGGGCTGGTTGGTGAACTCGTACGCGCGGGCAGTGTCGAGCGGGCAGCGGATGTTCGATATTCTGGACACGCCGTCGCCTGTCGAAGAGTCGCCGAAAGCGGTGAGGTTGCCGTCCAGCAAGGGACATGTGGTGTTCGATAAGGTCTCATTCAGCTACGGCGACGGGACTGAAGCGCTGACCGACGTGAGCCTGGAGGCCAAGCCGGGACAGGTCATCGCGTTGCTGGGTGCGCCGGGCAGCGGTAAGAGTTCTATCGTGAGCCTGGTGCCACGCTTCTATGAGGTCTCGTCCGGCAGGGTGACCATCGATGGTGTGGATATCCGTGATGTGACGCTGGACTCGCTCCGGCGGAACATTGGCATCGTGCAACAGGACGTGTTCCTGTTCTCTGCCCGTATGCGCGATAACATCGCGTACGGCCGCCATGATGCGACGCTGGACGAAGTTGTGGCGGCGTCCAAGGCGGCACAGCTTCATGAGTTCCTCAGCGGACTCGACGACGGGTATGACACCTGGGTGGGCGAACGCGGGGTGAACCTGTCGGGAGGACAACGTCAGCGCGTCGCTATCGCGCGTGCGTTGCTGCTCGACCCGCCGATATTGATTCTCGACGACTCGCTGTCCAGCGTGGATGCGGAAACTGAACTGGAACTCCTCAAGGCGCTGGAACTGGCGATGCAGGGCCGCACAACGTTCGTCATAGCTCACCGGCTGAGCACGGTGCGCAAAGCGGACGTGGTGCTGGTGATGGAGAACGGACGTATTGCCGAACGGGGAACGCATCAAGATTTGTTAGCACGCGGTGGGCTGTACCGACAGATATATGAGTTGCAACTGCGTCCGCAAGAGCTTGTGAGTGATGACGTGCAAGTGAACGGCCATCCGGCCATGCAGACGCAAGTACCACCGGGGAGGTGCGGATGATTCATCATCACGCCACGTCGGGCGGCAAGGAACTGGACGAAGAGGTTTTCGGCAATGTTTACGACCCACGTGTAGTAAGCCGGATGCTTCCCTATTTGCGTCCTTACCGTAGCCGAATCATCTTTGCGCTCATCGGAGCGCTTGTTGTCGCGGGAACGGCGGTGGCCATACCGTGGCTCATCAAGGTGGGCATTGATACCTGTATCGCGGGGTCGAGGTTCGGCTGTCTGTCGTGGACGGTTGTGGCAATCGCTATAGCGGCGATAGTGAACTTCGGGGCGAACTACTTGTACCAGGTGGCTATCGAGAGGGTCGGACAGGGCTTGCTCCGCGACCTGCGCGGCGAACTGTTTGCGCACGTGCAGCGGCAGTCACTGTCGTTCTTCGACCGCACCGAGGTTGGCAGGCTCATCTCTCGCATCATCGGCGACGTGGGGCAGCTACAGGAGATGACTTCCATCGTGGTGATGACGCTGACCGACGCGTTCATACTCGTCGGCATCATCGTGGCTATGCTGCTGCTGAACTGGCAATTGGGTCTCATCGCGCTGGCCGTCATGCCGGTGCTGGTTGTCGTAATGGCGATGTGGCAGCCGTACGCGCGGAAGGCCTTCATCCGGGTGCGTCGTGCTATTTCAATCGTGAACGTGAGTCTGGCGGAAAACATCTCCGGTGTGCGCGTGGTGCAGGCGATGAGCAGACAGAGCCGAAACCTGAAGGTGTTCGATGAAAAGAACCGTGAGCATCTGGATGCCAGCTTGAGCGCTGCACGGCTGTCCGCCGGCCTGAACCCGACGCTGGATACCCTGACCGCGCTGTGCATCGGGCTCATCATCTATTTCGGCAGTCTGATGGTCAGCAACAGCGTGTTCGAGGTAGGAGTGCTGTTGGCCTTCCTGCTGTATATTCAAAGGTTCTTCGAGCCTGTACGCAATCTCACCATGCAGTACGGACAACTCCAGCGCTCGATGGCGTCGGGCGCGCGTATTTTCGACCTGCTGGACGCTCCGCCGTCGCTGGTGGACGCCCCGAACGCGAAAGATCTGCCGGACATTCAGGGCGATGTGGAAGTCAAAGATGTGAGCTTCGGGTATGGGCCGAACAAGGACGTGTTAAAGGACATCAACCTGCGCATGAAGCCCGGTGAAAATGTGGCACTGGTCGGACCGTCCGGCGCGGGCAAGACGACGCTGGTGTCTTTGTTGATGCGCTTCCACGATGTGCCGGAGGGCCGTGGTGCGATATTGGTCGACGGTGTCGACATCCGGACAGCAACGCGGCGGTCGCTCGTGCGGCAGATGAGCATGGTATTGCAGGAGCCGTTCCTGTTTTCCGGTACGGTTCGGGACAACATCACCTACAGCAGGCCTGAAGTTACGGACACGAAGATGATTGAGGCGGCGAAGGCGGTGGGCGCGCACGATTTCATCATGCGACTGGAGAAGGGCTACGACACGGAATTGCAGGAACGCGGTGGTAATCTTAGTCAGGGCCAACGGCAGTTGCTCAGCTTTGCACGGGCCATCGTCGCCGATCCGAGCATCCTCATCCTCGACGAGGCCACGGCGAGCGTGGACAGCCACACCGAGACGCTCATCCAGGCCGCACTCAAAACGCTGCTAGAAGGCCGAACCGCTATCGTCATCGCCCACCGGCTTTCTACGGTACGCGATGCCACGCGCATTGTAGTACTCGAACAAGGGCGTATCGTGGAAGAAGGGTCACATTCTGATTTGATGGGCCAGTTAGGGCTGTACGCACGGCTATATTCGATGAACTTCCAGGAAGGTGCTGACGATGGGGACGCGGGAGAATAAAGCGACGCTGCTGGAGTCCGTCGTGGCGTTCAACGACGCGAACGACCGCATGCGGTACTTCGATGTGCTGTATGGCGGCGACGCCACCATGCCCGGCCTGCGAGGCTATTCGACGGGCCTCGACGGGTTCACGCAGTACTATACCCGCCTGTGGGCGGCCTTTCCGGATCTGCATATGCGATTGGAAGATATGGTTGCCGAGGGCGACAACGTCTCGGCGCGATTCACCGTCACGGGAACGCACACCGGGCCACTTGGTGAGGTGCAGCCGACGGGAAAACGGGTGCTCTTCACCGGGGCGACATTCTTACGGTTCCGCGACGGGAAGTGCTACGAGCGCTGGGGTGTTTTCGACCAACTGGGGCTTATGGAGCAGTTGACGGGCGGCTGATATCATGTCCGCCTTTAGCGTTAAGCAACGAGGAGTCTAACTATGACCGAGCAGTCGCTGGCCCAAAAGAACAAGCAAATCATTTACGACTACACGCTGGCGGTGCAGCGGCATAAGGACTTCGATGCCATCGAAAAGTTCGTTTCCCCGGACTTCTATAACCACGATGTGTTCCCCGGAGTGCCACGAGACCGTGAGGGGTCAAAGGAGCTATTCCATCTTTTATGGGGTGCGTTTCCAGACATGGATGTAGAGATTCACGATCAGGTGGCCGAAGGTGCGCTCGTAACCACGCGTAAGACCATCACCGGCACGCATAAAGGCGACTTTTTAGGTGTGTCCGCGACCAATAAGCCGTTTCGGTTGGAAGTGATAGATACCCTGGAGGTGAAGGGCGGTCAAATCACCGCGCACTGGGCGGTGGCCGACATCCCCGGTTTTTGGAAGCAGCTCGGCGTGGAGCGGTGACATCGAACCTCAGGTTTACACCATCGGCCACAGCCGTCACGACTGGGAGCGATTTCGCGACCTGTTGAAGGCGGCGCCCATCGAGGTGCTGGTGGACATCCGGAGCAATCCGGTCAGTCGTTTTGCCAGGTTTGCCAACAAGGCTAAGATGCCGCCGCTTTTGGAGGCCGAAGGTGTGGAGTATCGGTGGATGGGTGACACGCTCGGCGGTAAGCCGGAAGATTCGTCGTTTTACAACGAAAAAGGCCGTCCGGACTTCGAGAAAATGCGAACCACATCAGGGTTCCGTGAAGGTATTGCCGAGTTAGCCGAACTGGCGCAGGAGAAATTGGTCGCCATCATGTGCGCCGAGGAAGACCCGACCGGCTGCCACCGTACGCTGCTGGTGGCGCCCGAACTGCAAGAGTTGGGGTTTCACATCGTTCACGTGCGGGCAAAGGGTTAGGCGATTACGCAATCACGAAGGTCGAGCCCTGCGGCGTCTTGGTTACCTCGATGCGCACAGGGAACGCTTCTTTGATGTCCTCGACGTGTGTGATGACAAGTATCTTTTTGAAGTCGTTCTGGATGGATTGGATGGATTCCTTCAGACGTTCCTGACCGGCGGCATCCTGTGAGCCGAAACCTTCGTCGATAAACAAAATAGGCAGAGGCGCACCCGACCGGCGGGCGAGCAGCTTGGACAGCGCGATACGCAGGGCGAAGTTGATGCGGAACGCCTCGCCGCCGCTGAAGGTTTCGTAGCTGCGGGTGCCCATTTCATCGGCGATTTTGATGTCCAATGCCTCGGTGGGCACGCCTTTTTGCTTGCGTCCTTCACGCAGTTCCAGTTTCAAGGCCATTCGTCCGTCGGTGAGCCGTCCGAGTAGCTCGTTGGCGTCCGATTCCAGTTGGGGAATAGCCGCCTCGATGATAAGCGCGGGAATGCCATTCCGTCCGAAGGCGCGCTGTAACTCGTCGTACACGGACTTCTCGTCCAGAAGTTTCGTGCGCTGGTCTTCCAGACCGCGTGCTTCGAGTTCGGCCATTTCGCAGCGGGCGATCTGTTCTTGGACGGCACCCTGCTTTCTGAGTGCTTCGTTATAGACGGCTTCCGACTCCTTCAGCTTTTGGCGCACTGCATCAATCGCTTGCTGAGAGGCCGTCGGGTCTTCGGCAGGCTGCTCAAATCCAGCCAACTCCTGCTCTAACTTGGCCATGTCTGAGCGCCGCCGTGTGAGAGTTTCTGTTGATGCAAGCAACGTTTCGAGTTCTGCAGGCAAGTTTGCCTTGGCCTCCTGCACTTTTCTGTTAAGGTCTACGTATTGCTCAAGAGTGTGCACTTGTTCACGCGTTGCCTTATGTGCGTCGGCATCGTACCCAAGCTCCGCGACCTTGGCTTCCAACGCCGCGAGTTGTTGTCGTTCGTTTTGCGCGAAATCGTTCGTCTTCAATAATTGCTCGACGGCTGCAAGATTTTTGCGGGCGGGTTTCAACGCCTCGCTCGCCTCGCGTGCTTGCTGCGCATCACGCTCCAGCCCTTCGATACGACGATGCAGTACGACGCCTTGCTGCGCGAGGTTCTTCTCAAGTTGAGAGCGCTGAACAACGAGCGACTGAAGTTCACGCTCCTTCGTATCTTTTGTTTGGGTACTTTGTTTGAATTCGGCCTTGGCCCGACGACCTTGAGATTCGTACTCGGTGCGCAGGTGTTCCTGTGACTCCGGGCCTAGCGGCTGCTGACAGACAGGACATGTGGCATCTTTACTGTCGAGTAAATCGAACTTCTTACGGGTCTCTTCCATCTTCGTCTTTAGCGATTCGATGGTTTGGTCTAGCACAGCGATGTCCTTCGTAAGCGCCTCCGCTTTTCCGACAGTGGATTTCAGACGCTGCTCTTCCTGTTCAAGCCGGGTGAGGCCTTGCCGGGCGCTTTCAAGTTCCTGTTCGATTGCAGGGAGACGTGCCGACTTGGGTTCGAGGTCGCGTTCGATGGACTCGCTCAGTTTTTTGATTTCGGCTCGTAGAATGGCTTCCTCGGCAGCGATTTTTTGATCGAGCGGCGATCGTTCCGACGACAGGTGAGTCATACGACCCAGCGCATTGGTCAAGCGCTCAGACTCGGTACGCGCTTTCTGATATGCGGCGAACCGGGCATACACCTCCACTTCTTGTGCGACTAACGCCTCGAATTCCGCGACGCGAGTCTTGTGGCCGGCCTCCCGTTTTTCCAGCGAAGCTATGTCTTCACGGTGCTCTTTCAGACGACGCTTTATATCTTTCGCCTGCGTACCGCGCGTCTGTAGTTCGTCGTACTTTCGTTGACGGGCTTCAGTGTCCTTTCGCAACGTCTCTAGTGAAGAAACGAGCGTATCCATCTCGCTATTGATAGTGGCCAGCGCTTCTTCGTATTCGGGACGCCGCTCGGCCTCCTGTCGCTTCACTGCCAGTTTCGTCTCGGCGTCTTGAACGTTTTGCTGAATCTCACGGCCCTGCTGCTTCGCCTGCTCCTCAACTCGCTCGTAATACGAAAGACTTAACACCTCCGCAAGGCGCTCTTTACGCTCGGAGGAGTTGGCAGTGGTGAACAGGTCCGCCCTTCCCTGCACGAGAAACGCGGTGTTGATGAATGTGTCGTAGTCCATATGCAAAAGCTCGCGGATGCGTGTCTCGGTGTCGCGGACGGTATTGCCGGTGATGGCTTTGAAGCCGCCGCTGGAGGCCACGAACAGGTTGAGGTCGGTCTTGCCCTGGCGGCTTCCGCCGGAGCGGATGTGGCTTCGTACGACTTTGTACTGCTGGTCGCGTGCGAGGAACTCCAACTCGACGGAGACGTCGGGCTGGCCCTGGTGGATGAGTTCGTCCTGGGTGGATGCGCGCGCATGTCCCCACAGCGCCCATGTGATTGCGTCGAGCAGTGCCGACTTACCGTGCCCGTTTTCACCGCATAGGCATGCTATATGTATGGGTTCGAGATCCAGCGTCGGGACGTTGTCCCGATAACACATGAAGTTGTTGACAGTGAGGCGCAGCGGGATCATGCGGCACAACTGCGATAGATATGAAATGTGGATGGGGGCAATCTGTCCATGACAGGCGAAGTATATCTCGCCAGGAGCAGTAGGTGTTCAGCTGGTCGGGAGGCTACTCGCGGGAATTGTAGTATTTGTCCAACGCCTTGGCGAGGTCGTTCGTGCTGGTGATACCCATGTCGTACCAGGCCTTCAAGCGACGACGGCGGGCCGTAATCTCTTCTTCCATGGCATCTTCATCCATATTCAACCGGCCAGCCAGAGCTGAACGCGTTTCCGGAGACCGCATGTGCATATGCGAGTCGCTGTCCGGCTCCCAGCCCACCAGCGTCACCATCCGGTAGTCTTTGCTGCCGTTCACGGGTCCGGTTACGGTAACCTGGCAGACTCTGCGATGGATGACCCGGACGCCTTGGGCGAGACGCATGTTGACGACAGCGTGGATATTGTTGCAAAGCTTTTCAGACAGAGACACGGGCTTCGATTGGAGGAGGTGGAACACTTCTTCCGGAGAGTCCGCCCGCACCGTTGTGGCGAGCGAATACCCTTTATCTAGGGTCTTGAAGATGCTGGAAACGTGTTTCCCCCAGATGTGGGCAGCCGCGTCGGGCCCAAGCTCGGGAGCTAGCACATAGCTGCTTTCAGGGTCGGATTCCTTCAGTTCCGCGAGGTCGGGGTCTTTGCCGTATAGATATATGGGAGTGTAGGAAGGCGGAAGCAGGTCAAGCAGCGCGCTTAATAGAGTCGTGCGGCCTGTTTCGGGGGTTTCCGAAGCTATCACCACCGAACCCTTGCGTTCCATCAACAGCCACAAGACGGCTGTTGTTTCGATATCGATGGTTCCCTTTTTCACCAGTTCAAGAACCGAATGGCGACCTTTTTCGCGGTCTTTCGCGCCCCACCACTTCGCCTCGTTCCTGGTTTTTGCCTTTGGGGTTATAGGGGTCTTTTGGGCCAACAGCCTTGCCTATTCTTGCGTGCTACTCAAGTACTTGAGCACGGATATACAGATTAAATCCTGAAGAATTATACCTAACGAACCGAAGAAGTGTTGGGAAGTATGCCTAAGCGACTTTTTTGCGACGACCGTTCAGGTAGTCGACGAGCACGTAGCGGCCTAACTTGTCGGCAGTGGCGTAGAATGCGCGCCCCCGGTTGATACGCGCCATCCTGTCCACGAAGTCCATAAGGAAGCTCGTGGTTTCCAGCATGAACGTGTTGATGCTGATGCCGGCCCTCGTGCACCGCTTCACCTCACGGAGCGTTTCGTCGATGGTGCGGTAACTGGGAGGATAGCTGAAGTACGATTGACCTTCTTCAATATGTGCCGTCGGTTCGCCGTCCGTAATCATCAGGATTTGCCGCGTCGCCACCTTGTGCTTGCTCAACAGCTCGCGCGCCATGGCCAACGCATGGTGCATATTAGTACCCGAAACCCAGGCGTTCCACATTGAACTTGGAAGTTCGTCGCCCGTGATTTCGACCGCGTAGTCAGAAAATCCGATAATGTAAAGCTGGTCGCGGGGGAAGGCAGATTTCACCAACCAGTAAAGGGCCATCGCAACCTTCTTAGCTGCCTGCCAGTTACCGAACATGCCCATGGAGCGGCTCTGGTCGAGCAGAAGTGCAGTAGCAGCCTGGCTCAGATGCTCGGTCTGGTCAACTTCGAAGTCCTGCACCTCCATGCGAATGGGCACTTGCGGCCCTTGACGCATGATGGAATTGAACAGCGTCCGGTACAGATTGATGTCCAGGTCGTCCCCGAATTCGAGCTTCTTTGTAACACCTTCAGATTCCCCGAAGACGCCTTTTCGCCGTACTTCGTGGCCGCCTGCTTTATCTTTCTTGATGTCTGCGAATACCTCTTTTAACGCCTTCTGGGCCAGCTTGCGTATAGCTGCCGGGGTCAACTGAAGACGTTCACCGTCACGTTTGGCGATGCCGGCCTCTTCCAGTTGGCGTTCGATGTCCTTCATCGCATCAAGGTCGTTACGCGCGTCCTCACCCAGCAGTTCCTCGACCTGTTCGGGGTCGAGGTCATCGAGATTGCCGCTTCGAATCGTCTGTTGGAGCGACCGTTCCAGTGAGCCCATGTCCTGAAGTTGATCCATAAGACCCATCGCCTGCTGCAGGTCGAGTGGGTCGTTGCCGGTGAATGGATAGTCGTTTGCCGGGATGGGCATCATGCGTGCAAGTTGTGAAGCGAGGTTGGCCAACAGTTGCAGCGCTTCCTTGCCTAAGGCCGCCTCTGTAAGCTCCAACAGCTCTCTGCGCTGTTCGTCGGACATGCTCGCCATGAGCGACCCGAGCGCCGCCATGCTCTGCGTCAAACGCTGCAGAAGCTCGTCGAGCGAGTTTGGGGGGTTGTCTCCGAACATTCCTCCGAACTCATCCATGAATCCATCGAAATCAGGCGTATTGCCCTCCGCCTTGTCACGCAGCATCTGGTTCAGCGCCTTCAGCATCTCCGTGAGGCTTTGCGTCTGTTCGGGACTGATGTTTTCCAACTGGTCTTTCATGCCGCGGAACAGGTCATGCGCCATGCGTTGCCGCAGCATGTCCATCAGTTCCTTGAACTTGCGTGCGGCGTCCGGATCCATGAACTCGTAGTCGTTGAGTTGTTTCACGGCGCCTGCGGAGTTCTCGGGAAGCTGGTCGAGCGCATCGAGGTTTCGCGTGGCCCGGCCCTCAAGTATTTTCATCGGGCCTGCGAGGTCGTCTTGCTGTTCCGGAGAGGTGGCAAGTTGTTCCCGCGCTTCCTCTACCCGGCGCTCAATGCCACTTCGTTCGGTGTCCACTACGTCTTTGAGACGCTCACGGATGTCGTCCATCACCGAATCGAGGTCGTATTGCTGGAGTTTTTCGCGCTTGGCCTGTTGCAAGTGTTCAAGCATATCGCGAAGACCTGAAGCACGCTCATCGTCAGGAGAACCGGGGCCGCGGAAGTACAGGCTTCGCAGCGCACGACGAAGGTCGCCGTGCGCCATGAGTTCTTCGGACAGGCGGTCGAACAGCCCTTCGTCATCTGAGCCGAAAGGACTTTGGGTTCCATCCCAGCGATAGTACTTATAGCTGCTCAAACCACCTGCTCCTGTCGGTTGTATAACAGGCTGCCAGGCGGAGGGCCGGCGGGAGAAGACTTTAATTTAGAGGGTGTTTAAGGCCAAGGGGAAACTAGTCCTCCTTGTCGTCATCATCCTCGTCGTCCTTCTCCTTCGAAATCACTTCGACTTCGGCGCTCTCGGCAGCCTCTTCTTCGCTCGGTGTGGGTTCCTCTTCGACGCGCGGCGGGACGACTCGTACCACGAGTTCTTCCTCTGACGATAGAATGGTCACGTCGCTGGAAACCGACAGATCGCTTACGTGTATGGCCTTCTCGAAGTCGTCCAGGCCCGAAACGTCTACCACGATGCTCTGCGGCATCCGCATCGGCAGAGCTTCCACCTCGAGGGAGCTCATCGCCTCAATCAACGTGCCGCCCAGTGTACGAACAGCGGGAGCTTCGCCGATATATTCGATTGGCACTTCCGCAGAGACCTTCTCAGACACATCTACCCGAAGAAAATCAACGTGGATGACCTCGTCTGTGACGGGGTGGCGCTGAACTTCGCGCACGAAACAAATGTCTTCTTCGGTCTTACCCTCGACCTGCACGGACAGCGGCCGGTTGCTACCGACCTCAAGCAGGATACGGCGCAGCAACGGCGAATCTACCTGAAGGCTCAAATCGCTCGCGGAGCCACCGTATACGTGTACCGGTGTCACGCCCTTTTTACGTAGCGAAGCCACTTTTTTGCCTGTAACTTCGCGGGGAGTCAGCTTTAAAGAAACAACGTCCATCAAATACTACCTCTCGGGATATTGCACAATTTGATATGCACCCCACGCTCTTGGGATACAACGATTTATGGTACCACATTACCCGTAGCTCTCAACTAGAGAGAAGTCAAAGTTTCCGGTGCTATACTTTCGCGCATGTCGCAACTTGGCTTTACTATCAGGCCAGCAACCCTTAACGACGTGGACACGCTGACGCGGTTCGCGGTCGAAATGGCTATGGAAACCGAAGGTCACAAGATCGAAGCGGAATCGGTCAAAATAGCCACCCTTGCAGCACTCAACGACTCTGGCAAGGCGATATTTTTCGTCGCTGAGGTAGGTAGCAGGGTCGTCGGCAGCCTCATGGTTACCTACGAATGGAGCGATTGGGAGAACGGCGACTACTGGTGGATACAAAGCGTCTACGTCTCTCCGCCGTCACGCCGCCAGGGTATCTATCGTGGGCTCTACAATCACGTCGTGGCTGAAGCGAAGCGTCAGGGCGATGTCGTAGGTGTGAAGTTGTACGTCTACAAAGACAACCTCAAGGCACAGAAAACCTACGAAACGCTGGGAATGAAACGGGCGCCTCATTACATCTACGAAATCATGCTAACGGAGCAAGAGTAATGCCATTTGAACAGAACCTGAAGGGGCGCGTCGCCATCGTCACCGGCGCTGGCCGTGGCATCGGGCGCGCCATCGCATTGGTGTTCGCCGAACGCGGCGCCGATGTCGTCATCGCCTCCCGCACCAAGTCAGAAGTTGAAAAGACCGCCGCCGACGTGAAAGCGCTCGGCGTCCGCGCCATCGCTGTCCCCACCGACGTCGGCAAATCTGCCGAAGTGGATACTCTGGTACAGCGAACGCTGGACGAGTTCGGCAAGGTAGACATCCTGGTGAACAACGCCGGCCAGGTACTGCACATGCCCGTTGCTCCCTTTCCTGACAAAACCCTCAAGCCGCCCCAAGCCGATCGCGAGACGACCACCGGCATGAGTGACGAAGAGTGGCACCGCATCATGGATGCCAACCTCAGCAGTGCTTTCTACTGCTGCCGCGCCGTCGGTCCGCATATGATGAAGCAGGGCTACGGTAAGGTCATCAACGTTAGCTCCAATAACGGTTCACAGGCGTACCCTTACGTTGCCGCGTATAGCGTCAGCAAAGCGGGAATGAACATGCTTACGCGGATACTCGCGCTCGAATGGGCACCCTACAACATCTCCGTAAATGCCATAGGCCCTGGCGAGTTCCGTACCGCCATGACCGAGACGTCGTGGGTGAATCCAGAAGCATATCAACGGCACCTCGACAACATTCCCATGGGTCGCGAAGCAGGGTTACGCGAGGTCGGGCTGATGGCAGCCTATTTTGCAGGGCCGGAGTCCGACTACGTCACCGGTCAGATTGTCCACATTGACGGTGGCATCACCGCGCGGTGAATTAGACCAGCCGAAGCGAGCGGAAGGATATTCGCGGAGAGCGGGCGGGCAGTTCCGCAGTCCCAGCAACCTCACGGTCATATTTCCTGCGTTTGGGCCTGTCCTTTACCGTCGGGTACGAGACCGATCCGCAGGCTACGCACGTGAGGAACCAGCCGAACTGATCGCGGTCTAGGTATCGCGTGCCTACACAGCGCGGACACGAATCGTAGAGCATCGTCGAGCCGCTGAAATCAGACGACTCTTTGATACTTAGCCGGTCGGGATTCGGCAATCTGGGCCGATCCATCTCGGCGAACTGAAGCTTTGATTGCGATTTCTTGGTCATGCTGCGCCCGATAGTATCCAAACAATCCTCGCTGCACGCATCGCCCGAAGTAATGAGAAACGGGCTAGCCCTTTCCGATGAATCGCAATGTCATGCGGCGCACAGTTTGTGTGTTTCAGGTCGCTACACTGCGTGCTATAATCGCGCCGCAAGTAGAGTCCCAAAATCTAACCTATCGAGGAGGAAGAGCATGGCAACGGCCACAACGTCCTCTGCCATTACTAAGGACAAGCTTCTCTGGATGTACGAGACCATGGTCTTGATACGCAAATTCGAGGAGCAGGCTCGGCGAGAACAAGACTCAGGACGCCTTCGCGGCACCCACTCGGCCATCGGCCAGGAGGCTGTGCCCACCGGTATATGTGCCCACTTGAAAGACACCGACTTCGTTCTGGGTAACCATCGGAGCCATCACCACTGCATCGCTAAGGGTGTGGATGTCAACGAAATGATGGCTGAATTGCTCGGAAAGGTAACCGGCACCAACCGCGGCAAGGGCGGCACCATGCACATTGCCGACATCACCAAGGGTATGCTTGGCGCCAACGGCGTCGTCGGTTCCAACATTCCGGTTGCCACCGGCGTCGGCCTCAGCGCCAAAACCCGCAAGACCGACCAGGTAAGTGTCGTATTCTTCGGTGACGGCGCGGCCCAGCAGGGTAGCCTGCACGAGTCGATCAACCTCGCGGCCATCTGGAAATTGCCCGTCATCTACGTTTGCGAGAATAACCGGTACGCCGAGTCCACACCGTTCGAGTACTCCGTCGCCGGTGGCTCCATAGCCAACCGTGCCGCAGGGTACGGCGTTCCGGGTGTGACCGTAGACGGACAGAACGTGCTCGATATGTACGAAGTCGGCGGCGAAGCTGTTCGCCGCGCTCGTGCCGGCGAAGGCCCGACCCTGATCGAGGCCCAGACCTATCGCTACTTCGGTCATTACGGCGCGGACAATCCGCTGGGGTATCGCTCGAAGGAAGAGCAGGACCACTACATGTCCAAGGACTGCATCAGGCAGATGCGCAAGCACCTCACCGAGAGTAAATTTGCCACAGGTGCAGAGTTGGACGCGATAGATAAGGATTGCCATACTCGTATCGAGGCAGCCACCAAATTTGGTGTGGACAGCCCGTTCCCCGACTTGGACGAACTCACCACCGACGTCTACATCAAATATCCGTAATCCCAGCATCCCAGGAGGAGCAACATGGCTACACAAACAGAACAACAGGTACGTAAACTCACCTACGTACAGGCATTCAATGAAGTGCTCGCCCAGGAGATGGAGCGCGACGAGAACGTCATCGTCATCGGCGAAGACGTCGCTGGCGGTGGAGGCAAAGAGGGCTTCGAAGAAGCCTGGGGCGGCCCTTTCAAACTCACCCAGGGCCTGTACAAGAAATTCGGCCCGACGCGCATTCTCGATACCCCCATCGCCGAAAACGGCTTCATCGGCGCAGCTGTCGGCGCGGCGGCCACCGGCCTTCGCCCCGTTGCCGACCTCATGTTCGTCGGCTTTATTGGGGTGTGCGGCGACCAGATTTTCAACAATGCCGCGAAGATGCACTACATGTTCGGCGGAAAAGTGAAACTGCCGCTCACCATCATCACCGCTACCGGCGCAGGCGTCGGCTCGGCTGCTCAGCACTCCGAGAGCCTGTATTCCATGTTCGCCCACATGCCTGGTCTCAAGTGCGTTGTGCCGTCCAATCCCTACAACGCCAAGGGCCTGATGGCTGCAGCCATTCGCGATGACGATCCGGTTATCGTCTTCAACCACAAGCTGCTCATGGGCGGTATCGGCGGCGGCCAGCACGTACCGAAAGACCCCTACATCGTTCCCATCGGTAAGGCCAACGTCTCTCGTGAAGGCACAGACGTGACTCTGGTGGGTATCGGCTACACGACCTACCAGTGCCTGCAGGCAGCGGACGAGCTTGAACAGCAAGGTTACTCCGTTGAGGTTATCGACCTCTTATCCGTTTCCCCGATGGACGACGAAGCAATCCTCAACTCGGTAAAGAAGACGCGGAAGATTGTCATCGTCGACGAAGACTACCCCCGCTGCAGCGTTGCCTCCGACATCTCCGCCCTCGTTGCCGAACAGGCCTTCGACATACTCGACGCTCCGCCCAAGCGGGTCATGGCGCCGCACACATCGGTGCCTTACAGTCCCGTTCTCGAAGACCTTTTCATTCCGTCTAAGGAGCGCATCGTCGAGGCCGCACTGGAAGTAATGGAGTAACCTCTAGTTTTTTTGGACACAGCTGACAGGGAAACCCTTTCAAACGAAAGGGTTTCCCTGTTCTTTCACGAATCAGATTTGGGATAGGCATGGCACAGACGAAAACAAGAAACCTCACATTTGTACAGGCCATCAACGAAGGCATCCGCCAGGAACTGGAACGCGACCCCAACGTCATTGTGATGGGTGTGGACGTCGCAGGCGCGGCGGGTAAGGCAGACCAGGGTTTCATTGACCACTTCGGCGGCTCCTTCGGCATGACCAAAGGGCTCATCCAGAAGTTCGGTCCCGAACGAATCCTCGATACCCCCATTGCCGAGAACGGCTTTATCGGAGCTGGCGTGGGCGCGGCCGCTACCGGACTCCGGCCACTGGTTGACCTCATGTTCGCCGGCTTCGTTGGCGTTGCCGGAGACCAGATTTTCAACAATGCTGCCAAGATGCACTACATGTTCGGTGGAAAAGTGAAGATTCCTCTCACCATCCAGTGTCAGACCAGCGCCGGACACGGCTCGGCGGCCCAGCACTCGGAGACACTGTACGCACTCTTTACTCACATGCCAGGCCTCAAGTGCGTCGTGCCCTCAGACCCCTACACAGCAAAGGGACTGGAAATCGCCGCCATCCGCGACGACGACCCTGTCATCATCTTCCAGAGCATCACCCTTATGGGCATGAACTTCGACGTCAACGTCCCTGAAGAACCCTACACCCTGCCCATCGGCAAGGCCCGCATCGTGAAAGAAGGCACCGATGTAACCCTGATTGGCATTGGCCTTACCACCCAGATTTGTTTGCAGGCAGCAAAGCAACTGGAGAAACAGGGCTACTCCGCCGAAGTTGTTGATTTGCTATCGCTATCGCCGCTCGACGAAGAGGCTATCCTCGAATCGGTAAGAAAGACCCGAAAAATCGTCATCACCGACGAAGACTACCCTCGCTGCAGCGTCTCCTCCGACATCTCCGCACTCGTCGCCGAACAGGCCTTCGATATCCTCGACGCCCCCCCTGTTCGAGTGACCGCGCCGCACGCCTCCGTACCCTACAGCCCGGTGCTGGAAGAGGCATACTTAATCAGCGAGACCAAGGTGCTTCAGGCAGCGATGAGTCTTCTGGAATAAGATTAAATAACCTTTTAGAAAACAGCTAAACACTTTTTGGACAACTTTTTAGACACCGCCGTAAAGGCGCCCATAGGGAGATAAATCATGGCAACCCCGATAGTTATGCCCAAGCTTGGGATGGTGATGGCCGAAGGAATCGTGGCCAAGTGGCGTAAGAACCATGGCGACGAAGTGAAACAGGGCGAAGTCATCGCCGATATCGAGACTGAGAAGATTAGTTACGAGCTTGAGGCCACCGAATCCGGCAAACTCCACACCCTTGCCAAAGATGGCGACACGGTCGAAGTCTACGGACTCGTAGGCTATCTTCTCGCCGAGGGTGAAGAGGTTCCCGCTGCACCGCCCTCCAAGTCCTCAGCTTCAGCACCGGGCGGCTCCTCGACACCCGCCCGGCCCCAGCGTCAGGCCGCAGCCCGTATCGAACGCCAGCCCGGCGCGGACGTACCCTCCACACCCGGCGCACGCAAGCTTGCCGCCAAGCTCGCCGTAGACCTGTCCAAGGTCGAAGGCACCGGACCGCGCGGTCGCGTCGTCGAAGTAGACGTCCAGGGCTTCAAAGACAAGGGAGGGGCATCATCGGCACCCGCCGCTCCGGCAGCGCCCGCCGGACCGCCTCCCGGACTGCCGGAGCCGTCCAAGACCGTCCCTATGGGCGGAATGCGCAAGGGCATCGCCGAACACATGCGCTCCAGCATCCAGACCACCGCTCAGCTCACCTTCACGCTTGAAGTGGACATCACTGACATGGCCCGCAAGCGCAAGGAAGCCACTCGCAGCTCCGGAACGACCCTTACCAACCCGCATGTCCTTATCAAAGCCTGTGCCATCGCACTACAAAAAGTGCCGCAGCTCAACACCATCCTCGCCGGCGGCAAAATCCTGCACTTCGACCAGATAAACATGGGTGTAGCCGTGGCCCTGCCCGAAGGACTCATCGTCCCTGTCATCAAAGGCATCCAGGACATGAGCGTCTTTGATATCGCCAAGACCGCCCACGACCTCACCAGCCGCGCCAAGGACGGCAAGATTACGCCAGACGAAGTCACCGGCGGTACTTTCACCATCAGCGTCATTCCCACCGTGGACACCTTCACGCCCATCCTGAACCGTGGCCAGTCCGCTATCCTCGGTGTCGGCGGAGCCAAGAACAAGCCAGCCGTGGTGAACGGCGAAATCGTCGCCCGTGAATTCGTCACCCTCAACCTCACCGTCGATCATCAGACCGTTGACGGCGCAGTGGCTGCCAGCTTCATGAAAGCGTTACAGGACGCCATCGAAAAACCCGATGCCCTGTTTGAGTAACCATGAGCGTCTCTCTGGTCATACGGACGTTCACTGCAGAGGACGCCGCTGAGAATCAACGACTACGTCTAAGGGCGCTCATCGAACACCCGGAGGCCTTTTCATCTTCCTACGAGAAGGAAAGCAAGGCGACACTTGAGCAGGTAGCTGAAAAGCTTGGCGGCATTGCCAAATCACAGGACGAGTTCATCCTCGGCGCATTCAAAGGTATTCAGCTTGTAGGTATGGTAGGGTTCTACCGCGAATTGATGGACAAAGAGCGTCACAAAGGATTCCTCTGGGGTATGTACGTAGCCCCAGAGGCTAGAAGCCACAAGGTGGGAAGAAAGCTACTACAGGAGTTGATTAAACGAGCCGGTTCGCTCGTTGGGCTGACACAGATAAGAACCGGTGTAGTAACTACGAATGAAGCCGCGCGGAACCTCTATAAGCAGCTGGGCTTTGAGAGCTATGGCATCGAAAAGAATGCCCTATATGTGAACGGAAACTACTACGATATGGATCTGCTGGTCCTAGGGTTGAGATAGTATGAAACAAGTACACAGAGTCTTTTTCATAGTTTTCGTGCTACTGACATCCTTGTTTGCTCTCACCGCATGTACCGACCCCGCGCCCACGCAGGTCGCCCGTGAGACGTCCACGCCACAAACTGGGTTGCAAGAGCCCACCATGCTGACCGACGACACGCCGACCCCGTCTACGCCCACGGCAACCGCGACGCAGCCGCCGAGCCCCACGCCATCGCCAGTCTCCACCGCCACCAGCACTGCGGTGCCGACGGCTACAGCCATACCCACGTCTACGCCAAGACCATCGCCGTCGCCTACCCCGACACCGCACCCCACCCGCACGCCCACCCCGATACCCACGCCGACGCCGTCACCCACACCGTCGCCTACCCCAACACCTAGTCCGACTCCCATACCTGCGCCGGTAGGCCAGCGATCGCTGCACGACCGTCCTGACGACGTCACCGGCTATCAGATTCACGTGCTTTATGTGTTGCCCTCCAACGGCGGAGACTTAAGCCTTGATACCACTGGAGCGCTCGAACGCTCCGTCAACGCCATGCAAAATTGGATGACATCCCAGACTACCGGGCGACGGCTCGGTTTCGATACATACCAGAACACTCTTGATGTGACATTCTTCCGTCTCTCCAGAACCGATGCCGATGTCCGGGCCAATGGCATAACTTCCCAGCAGCAACTGAACGTCGAACTGATAGCGGCAGGATTTGACAAACCCAACAGGCTGTACGTGGTCTACTACGGCGGCAATATGGATGGAGGCTTTTGTGGAAGAGGCACCTATCC
>JAQBWG010000217.1 GCA_027625225.1 Chloroflexota bacterium
CAGCGCCTTCGCAGGACAGTCCCCGGATTCCGTTCGTGCTGAGCCTGTCGAAGTACGCGCGGAATCTGGACGTAACCTCATCCTTCGCGCCTACCGCAAAGCGGTCGCTCAGCGCTACCGTTTCTACTCCCTCGGCGACGCCATGTTCATCATTTGAGGCGGGTAGGGTAGTTTTCCCCATCCCAGTGATATAATCTCGCGAGTGCCTTCCGAACACGTTGGAAAGCCATTTATTCACGAGAGGTACTTACTATGCCCGCGAGTAAAGACCCCAAGGACGTATACCGAAGCATAGGCGTCCGGCCCGCCATCTCCGCCTCCGGAGCCACCACCGCCTATGGCGGCACCAAGCTCCGTCCTGAAGTCAAACAGGCCATGAACGACGCAGCGGGCGTCATGGTCAGCCTCGACGAACTCAACGCCAAAGCGGGCGAGATCCTCGCCAAGTACTCCGGCGCCGAGGCCGGTCTCGTCTCCGGCGGCTCCGCCAGCGGACTTATCCTCCAGGCCGCCGCCGTCATCGCGGGCAAAGACCCCGTCAAGATGAAACGGCTGCCCGACACCACCGGCATGAAGAACGAAATCGTCATCCAGAACGTCCATCGCTTCCCCTACGACCAGTGTTACCGCGCCGTCGGGGCCAAGCTCGTCGGCGTCGGCGACTACCTCCGCACCCTGCCCGAGGAACTTGAAGGCGCTATTACCGAGAACACCGCCGCCGTCGCCTTCCTCGACGCCCAGTTCGTCTCCCCCCGCGCCATGCGTCTCGACCAGGTCGTCGAGATAGCCCACAGGCACAACGTACCCGTCATCGTGGACGCGGCCAACATGCTCCCGCCCCGTGCCAACCTCAAGAAGTACACCGCCGCGGGCGCGGACATGACCATCTTCAGCGGCGGCAAAGGCATGCGCGGTCCGCAGGGCGCTGGCGTCCTCATCGGGCGCAAAGACCTCATCGAGGCCGCCTACGCCAACGCCGCGCCCCATCAGGCCATCGGTCGCGGCATGAAGGTCACCAAGGAAGAAATCATCGGCCTCGTCCAGGCCATCGGCATGTTCGTCGAAGAGGACGAAGCAGCCGAGATGAACCGCTACCGCAAACTGGCCCAGAGAGCCGTGGATGCCCTGATCGAGATTCCCGGCCTCGAAGTTTCGCTGGTACACGACAACATCGACTGGCTCGTCCCCACCGCCGTCGTAAACTTCACCGACAAATGGCGTGGCCCCAGCCGAGACGACGTCATGAAAAGAATGACACAGGGCGACCCGCCCATCTTCCTGCACTGGTTGGCCGGGCCGGACACCCTCGCGGTTGACCCCATGAACGTTGATGACGACGAGATGGAAATTGTCATTCGCCGCTTCCGCGAAGAACTTATGAAAGCAAACTAGCACCTTCAAAACGAATACAGGTAATAGGGAGAAAAGATGTTAGAGCGATTCAAAGTACTGCCCGAGGACGTAATAAGGGTTCCCCACACGTCCCTGCATAAAGCCACGGCCGCTATTTTTGAGAAAATGGGCTGCTCGCCCGGCGACGCCAAAGAAGGCGCCGACACCCTTGTCACCACCGACCTACGCGGTGTGGAAAGCCACGGCGTCTCCAACCAGCTCCGGGTCTACGTAAAGCAATACCAGGACGGCGAACTCAACCCCCGCCCCAACATCAAGACCATCAAAGAAACCCCAGGCACTGCGTCTCTCGACGGCGACCGCGGCCTCGGTATCATCCTCGGCCCCCGTGCCATGAAAAAAGCCATCGAAAAGGCCAAGACCGTCGGCGTCGGCATCGTCACCATGCGCAACAGCGGCCACGTCGGCGCGGTCGGCCACCACTCCATGATTGCCGCCAAGTCCAACATGGTCGGCATGTGCGTCACCTCCGGCGGCGAGCACGTCCTCCCCACCTTCGCCGCCGAGCCTCGCTTTGGCACCAACCCCATCTCCATCGCCGCGCCCGCTCGCAAAGAGCCGTTCTTCCTCTACGATGCGGCAACGTCCGCCATCGCCGGTAACAAGATTTTCCTCGCCGAGCGCGTTGGAGCCACCCTGCTCCCCGGCTGGGTAGCCAGCCGCGACGGCACGCCCATTATGGAAGAAGCCATGTCCCCCGGACGCAACAACTACTACCAGCTCCCTCTCGGGGGCACCCGCGAGCAGGGCTCACACAAAGGCTACGGCCTCGCCATGATGGTGGAAGTTCTCGCAACCATGCTCTCCGCCGCCTCGCCCGCCATGCTCGGCGAACCGCGTTTGGCGCAAGACCACTTCTTTGCCGCTTTCAACATCGATGCCTTCACCGACATCGACGAGTTCAAGGACAACATGGACGCTATGCTCAAAACTCTCAAGGAGACCAAGCCCGCGCCCGGACACAAACGCGTGATTTATCCCGGCTTGGCCGAGTACGAGGACGAGCAGGACCGTTTAAAGAACGGCATTCCGCTACACCATGAGGTCGTGGACTGGTTCGACTCCATCACCGGCGAGCTTGGCATCCCCAAGCTGGAGCGCATGTAGGCAAACAAGGCCGTGGCGCGATACTGTGCGCATAAGCGAATTGGCTAAAACTAGTTACGTGTATAGATATGTGTAGCTTCAGCACCTCTTGTCACAATGGTCTCGCCATCTGTTGAGATGACCGCAGACAGCGACAGATCGGGGCCTATGAAGCCAACTATGCCGAGTGAGGTATAGGAGTCGTAGGATTCTTTGTCGAACATCCAGATTCCACTGAAGTCTCCACTTTCGTGAAGGCCCGGAAATCTTCCACCGACAATGACAGAGTTTTCATTTGCCTGCACAAACGCTCCGAAATTATGACCTCCCTCCCTATCGGCTTGGAGTCTGGATTGTAGGACTCCGTTTTTAGTAAGAGTATAGATATAGACTTCTCCTCTAGGGCCATTGCGAGATTCTCCCAAGTGAGTCGCGTCGCCCGGCGCCCCAACGAGTATTATTGATCCGTCCACGGAGACCGAATCGCCGAACCGTGCTGATTCCCCGTTCTCATAAAGCGTGAGCTTCATACGTTGCCGCCATGCCCCGCTTGGTTGCCGACTGAATACATAGGCAGCTCCTGCACTACTCCCTG
>JAQBWG010000218.1 GCA_027625225.1 Chloroflexota bacterium
CGAAATCCCGCTTCACACCTCTTGGGTTGCCCATACATATATAGACGCTCCAACATGTCAAAAGGTGTCATAATATTTTGCGGGACTCAATAAGTATTGGCAGGCCCCGAAGAACCCTCTTGAAACGCACGTCCGAAGACGTAGGCCAAGATCTTTTGGCCCCTTGCAGGGGCCACGGGCACGGCATGCCGTGCCCCTAGGTGTCGATCCCGGTGAGTTGCTGGCGCAAGTCCTTTGGACTGGTCACTGGCTGTTGGCAGACGTAGTTTTGGCAGAGGTAGGCGGCGGGTGCTCCGACGACTAGGGTTCGGTTGGCTAGCAGGGGGACTTGCTTGGGGGTTTCGGTGTCGTCGGGGGCTAGGCGGGCTAGGATTTTGTTGGGGAGGTAGGAGTTGTAGACGGTGCGCAGGAGCTGCTGTGTTCGCGGGTCGTCCGGGGGGCCGACGATGGCGATCTCCTGGAAGCCGTCGTGGTAGGCGCCTATGCCTGCTAGCAATCGCTCGTGCTGAAACGGGGTGCGGTCGGCGGTGTCGGCGAAGGCGGCGATGATTTTCTCGGCGCGGTCGCGGTAGTGGGTGCGGTCGAGCAGGATGGCGAGCTTTTGCAGGTTCATCAGCATGACGGAGTTGCCGGACGGGATAGCTCCGTCGGTGGCGGTCTTGCTGCGAACGAGCAGGTCTTCGTGGTCGGAGGCGGTGAAGTAGAAGGCGCCGCCGGATTCGTCGCCATAGAACTCGATGGCTGTGTCGGTGAGGCGCGCCGCGCCATTGAGCCAGCGCACGTCGCCGCTCCATTCGTAGAGCCCGAGCAAGCCCTCGATGAGGAACGCGTAGTCGGTGATGTAGGCGGTGAGGCGCGCTTTGCCGCGGCCGTAGGTGGCGAGTAGACGTCCGTCGCTCACCATGGTGTCAAGGACAAACTGCGCCGCGCGGGCCGCCGCTTCTCCGTAGCTGGGCTCGTCAAGCACGGCCGCGCCCTTGGCGAGCGCCGTGATCATCAACCCGTTCCAGCCCGAGAGTACTTTGTCGTCGAGGCCGGGGCGGACGCGCTTCTCGCGCACCTCAAGCAGTTTCTTTCGGCCCTCTTCGATGACGCGGGTGATCTCGTCGACGCTGAGTTGTTCGAGCTTCGCCATGGTCTCAATCGAGCGGACGACGTTGAGAATATTCTTCGGGCCATGCGGTACGTGGGCGTCGCCGGGATGGAGCCAATTGCCGACCGCGCTGACGCCGTAGTGTGAGGCGAAGAGGTGGCCGTCGCGCTCGCCTAGCACGTCTTTGATTTCTTCAATTGTCCAGATGAAGAACTTGCCTTCGAGGCCTTCGCTGTCGGCGTCTTCGCTGGAATAGAAGCCGCCGTCGGGGCTACGCAGGTCGCGCAGGACGTATTCGAAGATGCCGCGGGCCTTTTGCTCGCAAAGTTTCTTGAGATCAGCGTGCTTGATGGCTTGATATCCATCGAGGTAAATGGAGCTGACGAGACCCTGGTCGTAGAGCATCTTTTCAAAGTGCGGGACGAGCCACTTGGGGTCAGTCGAATAGCGGTGGATGCCGCCGCCGAGTTGATCGTAGATGCCGCCGTTGCCCATTGTTTCGAGCGTGAGTTCGACGTCACTCAAGTAGGTGTGATCGCCGGTGTTAGCGAATTCGCGCAGCAGCAAGTCCATCGAAAGGCTGGGGGGAAATTTGTTTGAGCCGCTGGTGATGCCGCCGAGTTGGGAGTCGTAGGCTTGCAGGATGCGGTTGGCCGCTTTGCTGACTTGCTCGCGCGTGAGCGGCTCGCCGGACGTACCGCCGGCGTGGATTTCACGGACGGCATCGACGACGCGTTCGCTTTGCTGCGTCATCTCGTCGCCTTTTTCGCGCCATGCCTGAGAGATGAAATTGAGCAGGGTCTTGAAGCCTGGCCGGCCGTGCATGTCGTGCTTTGGAAAGTAGGTGCCTGCGTAGACCGGCTTCAAATCGGGGCTGAGGAAGACGCTCATCGGCCAGCCGCCGTGTCCGCCGGTGTAGAGCATGGTGGCGCTCATGTAGATTTCGTCGAGGTCGGGGCGCTCTTCGCGATCGACTTTGATGGAGATGAATTGCTCGTTGAGGATGGCGGCGACTTCGTCGTCCTCGAAGCTCTCGTGCTCCATGACGTGGCACCAATGGCAGGCGGCGTATCCGATGCTCAGGAAGATGAGCTTATTTTCGGCGCGGGCTTTGTTGAGGGCGTCCGGACCCCAGGGATGCCAGTCGACGGGATTGTGGGCGTGCTGCAGGAGATAGGGGCTGGTTTCGTGGACGAGGGCGTTGGTGTGCTGTTCGGGCATGGGATTATGTAGTGATGAAATAAACGGTTGCGCGGTCTTATACGACCAGATCAGCCCAGAAGGCCCTTTGTCTGGCGCCAGACAAGGAAGTTCACATAGACGCTTTTCGCGAACGATTGGGCGTAGCTATTAAACTGCACCAGCAGAGGAGACTTGAGGCGCGGCCCGCCCCATGCCAAGTAGGTGAACAGCAGGAAGAAAACCGCAGTCGCGTAAGCGTGCGCCGTGAGCGGAACGCCTCTCCCTATCCGATAGGCCCAACTGATGAGGCTCACCGCCAGAATGGCCGATGACAACATACTCGCCGCCAGAAGGCCGCGATACAGAGCGTAGAGCGAGTTGTAAAGGGGTACGTATCCGGCTACATCATTTTGTACGATGGCCGTGTAAGCGAGACGAAAAGCTTCTTGCTGTTGATCGCCATTCGGCTGCGCGGGCAAGTCCAATGAAAAGGACGAGTTCAGGACGCGAATGATTCTCTCCTTTTGCGGCGCTGAGAAGATCTTGGACGCGTCCGATGTCTCGGTTCGGGGAGACAACAACTCGCGAGAAGGCTTAGTCGACTTGATGTGCTCGCTGATCGTCGCGCGCAGCGCGTGGCCCAGAACGTAGCAAGCCAGCAGCACCGCCACTCCCTCGCCTAGCGAACTCATGCCGTCGAGATCCGCGAACGGCCAACAGACAAACAACACCACGCCCCCGACAGCATTTTCCAATCCAAGAATGATCCTGAAATGCGGTAGGTCGAGGCCGGGGACGAAATAGGGTG
>JAQBWG010000219.1 GCA_027625225.1 Chloroflexota bacterium
GTCGGCGATGATCCCGCCGATCAGCGGCCCGACCGCCAGCCCTGCGCCGTGGATCCCGTGGAACCCACTGAGCACCCGACCCCGTTGGCTAGGGCTCGTGATGTCGATGCCCGCGATCTCACGGCCGAACGCCCACATGCTCTCGCCAGCGCCCACGAACATCGCCGCCAGGACGATCATACCGAACCAGGGAGTGAACGCGCTAACGAGCGCCGCTGACGCCGCCAACACCGGCCCGCCGACCAACGCCAAGCGAGAGCCGAAGCGGTCGACGACGTAACCCGCCATAGGCGTGCCGATGAAGCGGCCAACGCCGAAGCCGGTAACGACCTGCACGGCGAGTCCATTGGACACGCCAAACTCGTCGGCGAACTGGGGGATGATTGGCAGAACCATCGACCAGCCGATGCCGGCGAACAGCGTGCTGGTGTACAGCAGAGTAAGGCCGCGAGCAGTGCGGCCGGCTAGGAAGGAGGGCAACATGCGTGAGTTACTGTATCGCACGGCGGGGCAGCTTGGTTATGTTGGTGGAGCCTCATCTGCGGTCAACGCCCGGCCGGGAATGCCGTCGCCCCGCTCTGCAGGAGAGAAATAACGCTGAGGGCTGGGAACCATCAACGCCGCGACCAAACCCGCGGAAACCACGCTTATCCCTCCGACCATGGCATATGCGATACGGAAGCCCAGAGCGTCACTGACCCCGCCCGCAATCAGAGCACCGACGACGAACCCCATGTCTCGGTACCACCGATACGCACCGATGGACGAAGCCCTCCGATACGGGTGGGCGTAGTCGCCAACTGCGGCGATCAATGTTGGATACACGGCGGCGGTTCCCAGGCCGAGGATCGTCGCGCCCGCGATCCACTCCCATAGCACGTCCGACAGCGCCAAGCTCCATATCCCAACCGCCTGAAGCAACATCCCCATCACGATCAGCGGCTTACGGCCAAGGCGGTCGCTCATCGGGCCCGCCGCCAACTGGCCGACTCCCCAAACCTGGGGGTAGATCGCGGCGACGATCCCGATCTGGACCAGGCTGACTCCCTGCGCGGCGAGGAAGATCGGCAGCAACCCCCAGACCGTCGCATCGTTGATCTTAGTGACCAGCCCCGCCTGGCTGAAGCTTAGGAGCGTCCTATCGCGTGACGCATCGGCGAACGACTGGCGAAAGCTGGGCGCATCACCTGAAACCGCTTCGAGGGCGACGTGATGCTTCGTCTCCTTAACGAACGCAACCGACACGAACAAGCCAACGACCACGAGCCCTATACCGATGAAGAATGGTTGCGGTCGAGGGGCGAACGTAGCGGCGATAAACCCCGTTGCCAAGGTCAGGCCAGCAACACCGCTATAGCCGACGAACTCGTTGAGGCCCGTGGAAAGGCCACGTCTACCAGGGCCAAAGTGGTCCATCATCATCAGGATCGTCGCGGTCCACCCAAGGCCTTGGTTGATGCCAAGCAGAAGGTTGGCGGCAACGATCCACTCCCACGACGGCGCCCATATGATCATCAGAGGCACGGGGATTCCCACCACCCACCCAAGGATCAGCACCCTCCGCCGACCGGCACGATCCATCAGCCCGCCAGCGAATAAGTTGGCGAACGCTTTAGTGACACCGAAACCAGCAACGAATGAAAGCGCCACAGCGGAGGAGGTGATTCCGAACTCCTCCTTAGCGATGAGCGGGACGGTGGTGCGTTCGAGACCCCACATCGCACCTAGGAACGCGGTCAGAACAAGTAGCAAAGCCAACTGGACCCATCGCACGGATGGGTTAGATTCGGGAACCCACATAGGAATTCTCCTCTGGACAAGATTTGATGCTCATAGGATGCGCCTTTGCGCTGGTCGTTGCTCGGCGGGGCTCATTCCGCGTCTTGGTATTTTGCTGGATACCGGAGACTCGCTCCTTGACAGATGCCAGCCGGAAGACGAAATTGGCCCGACCGTTCGTTATTGGTGCAGCCCCTATTAAGATGAGACCGAGGAGAACCGCGATGGTAAAGTCTGTTTACAACCACCCAAGGATCGTCGCGGGACACCGCGAGGGTTACGTCTACGACAAATGGGTCGATTCCCTGGGACTGCCCGTTCACAAGGGGTATTACATCGAGGATCTCCGCACGGTCGAGCTCGCTCCCTGGGAGGAGTTCGAGTGCAACGCGGCGATCATCCAACTCGAAGGCATGAAGGGGGTCGCCGAGGCAAAGGTGTTGGAGATCCCCGGCGGCGGAGCCATCCCGGGGCACACGTTCGCCATCGACGAGGTGTTCTTCGTTCTCGAAGGTCACGGTTTCACCACCGTGTGGACGGACGAGAACAAAAAGCACACGTTTGAGTGGGGCCCGCGCGCACTATTCCTCATCCCCCAAGGCGTCCACCGTTCGTTCAGCAACGCCCGCGGAGACCAGCCCGCGAAGCTCGCTGCCAACAACTACCTGCCCATGGCGATGGCCATGTTCCCCGACCCCAAGTTCTTCTACTCGAACTCCTTCGCTGATCCCAACCTGCTGGAGGTCCACGAGGGCGACGCCTACTCAGTCGCGACCCGCACGGAAGGCGGCCGCGGTGCAACATGGAAAGGCAACTTCTTCACGGACCTCGGTGGCTGGGACGGCCTGGTGCCCCACCGCCAGCGCGGCGGCGGCGGACACGTTGTAGACATCGAGTTCCCCAATTCGGAGATGGGTGGTCACATGTCGGTGTTCCCCAACGGTACGTACAAGAAGGGGCACCGTCACGGCCCCGGCGTGGTCATCATCATCCCCGCCGGCGAGGGCTTCTCCGTCATGTGGCCCGAGGGCGAGGAACAGGTGATGGTGCCGTGGCACGAGGCGAGCATGTTCGTGCCACCGAACCGCTGGTTCCACCAGCACTTCAACATCAGCACCACGCCCGCACGCTACCTGGCGCTCTCGCCGCTGCGGCAGACCCGCCCCGGCAACGAGAACTTCGTGCCGCATGAAGACCAGATCGAGTACCCGGACGAGGCACCCTGGATCCGTGACATGTTCAAGAAAGAAGTGGAGAAGCGGGGGGGCGATGTGCGCATGCCCGAGGCCATCTACACCGACTAC
>JAQBWG010000220.1 GCA_027625225.1 Chloroflexota bacterium
GTGTTTTGATGTAGGGGCCGCCGCCAGACCACCCGCGTATCGGCCCTTTGCGCCGCGTAGTCATATATACACCTTCGCGCAGATACGCGAAGCCCGCAGGGTGGTACTTCCAAATATGTCTTGCTTCTCGGTCATATCTGTCAGGCATCGCAAGGGTACTCCTTATGCGCCGGTGCTCGTCCCGGCGCGTTTCAGGTACGCGGAACGTCGTTTTGCCATGATTCCCTCACTATGATTACCAGTTTGTCCGTCTCGCCTTCCCGCTTCCAGCCGGGCAGCCGCTCCACGATCTGCCGGTCGTCGTGGTAAAGCAGCCCGTTCAGCGCGTCTTCAACCGCCTTCTCAAGGTTGCTCAGGTCCATCATCCCGCACGGACGGACGTTGCGCCGGTGGGTGGTGCCGTTGCGCCCGGCCACGAAGGTCTCGTATGGGGCCAGCGTAACCTCTACGCCCAGGGCGAGCGCCGTGCCCTTGGGGAACAGCGGGAATGACATGTTGCCGTTGCTCACTAGCCATGCTCGGACAAAATCCCGTATCGCGTTCTGGCGCTCGTGGTATCGCTGGGCCTTGTCCGAGAACCTGCCCATCCGGGTTCGGCGCTCGTACGGTATGGGCGCGAACGGGACTTCGATACGCAGCTCCCGCGCCAGCGCCTCGGATGCGGGGAGTGTGTCGTGGGACTTCATCGCCACGCCCCCAGCGCCCATGCCGCTGCCACGTAAGCGGCCTCGGTGGCGTCTGCCTCGGTGGTGACATGGCCCTTATCGCACTTCCATGCCTCGTAGTTCGTGACCATCCGCGCGGGGTCGGTGTCGGGAGGGTAGCTGCCGAATATGACGGCACGGGTAGCGGGAGCGCCGCAGCGGGAGCAGGGCAGGGTCGTTGGTGGGTTAGCTGGCATCGCTACAATCTCCTTCATGCCCCTTCGGTTTTGAGCACCCTGGCCAACCCTCCAGCTTCCCCAACTCTCGCCACGATTCGGCATAGTTGCTGCAATTAGCCACTGTTCCGGCATCGCCCACCTCCTTCGTGACGGCATCAACCGGGTCCGGCGCGGTGTCGTGTCGCTGTTTGTGCTCGGTCATGTCATTTCGCTCCTCGTGGCGATTTGCGGCGTTTTTCAGCGGTGGCCGGTGTCTTACTACGCGCGGCGTGTCTTTTCGCCGCTGCCACGGCCTGAGCGGCCAAAGCGGCACGGTAGGGGGCGTCGTCAAACCCCACCACATGCATGAAGTCCTCGACTTCGCCGCTCTGGAACCTGGCAGTGTCGCCGTTCCCGCCGCCGGTGGTGCGCCGGTACTTGACCGGCCAGCACACCTGCATGTCCTCGTGAGCGGGGTCGGCCCATCGCTCGTTGCGCCGAAGGCAGGCGTCGTGGGCATCCTCGAACGTCGGGTATTCCGCCTTGAACACCACTTCCGAGTACGGTGCCATCTTCGGTTGCACGCTGCGAATCCTGTAGACGAATGTTTCAGTTGTCACCATCGGCCTCCTGTAGGGCGGCGGTCACGGCTTTGTACGCGGCGTCCTTCACAGCCTTGTCCTTGACCGCAAAATATGCAATCGTCGTTGTGCCCCACGCTGACTACTCGTTTAAGCGCCGCCTCGGATGCTGCGAGAGCCACTTCCAGCGCGGTAATCTTCCGGTCACGGCGGCGTATCTGGCCGATGACGATATCGGAGTCCGTCCGGGTCAACGGCGCACTAGCCTGACCATCCGGCACGTACAAGTATTCGTCCACCAGGTAGTCCGTGTCGGCTACATGGAGCCGATTACGAAGCTCCGCATTCTCAGTTTCCAGTTCCGCGATGCGGCTCGCGTGCCCCTCGCATCGTGCCTTCGCGGTCAGCGCGGCAGCCTCCATGTCGTCCAGCAGAGCGTCGCGCTGCTTCGATTCGTTCGCCAGGTCAAGCATCTTGTCTGTTAGGTTGGTCATATCTTCTCCTCCGTGTTCCCCGCCGCGTGGTCGAGGGCGTCCACCCAGCCCTTGCGCCACGCGCTGTAGTTGTTCGGTTCTCTCCCTGTGGTCCCTAGGCTGTACGGGCATTCTCGTAGCCCTACGCCCCGGTGGAACGCCTCACGGCCCTTCTCGTACGAGGGCCGGTCCGGCGGTGTCAGGGTGCGGGTCAGTTGGTCAAGCATCACTCCCCCTTCCCGGCTCGCGGCTTCAGTAGCCTCTGGCACGATGGACAACGCATCGGGTCCGGCACTCGCGGCATCCAGCGGTGCTTGCAATCCGGGTATGGGCACTCCATCTGTGGCATTTCCATAGCTTCCTCCAATATCATGATAGCGTTATCCTGCCAGTCCCACCCCTACCGGGGTCGGCGGCGGTAATCCTCGGCGCGGATCACGCATTGGTACCCTCTTGGAATAACGTGTATAGTCGCCCTCGAAAACTATACACGTTCACTGTTTTTAGCTTTGATGCGAACATATCAACTATACACGTTCCGAATCGCAGAATAACGTGTAAATCGACTATACACGTTCTACACACGTTGTCTCGGAGCGGCTTCGTAATGCGCTGGAAACGTGTATACCCCCATTTACACGTTCTTTCTTTTACCCCTTTAGGAACGTGTATGTATACTCTCTCCCCCTAAGGGGAGAGTAATACACGCTTCCGAGGGCGCTTACACATAGATCAGGATTCTTCCGGCGAGACGTTCGCGGTGACGGCATAGAAGACCTCTTTGCCAGCCTTGCCGACTCTGGAGAATCGGCTGTCCTTCGTGAGAATCTGAGCCACGTACGCTCGTTCAGCGTTCAATGTCCTAGCGATGCTAGTGGCGGAGTCGCGGCCCGCTTCGTCGCGCAGGTAGTGGAGAATCTGGTCAGCCAGTGGCATGTTGTCCTTCAGTGTGAGTGTGGGGAAGTCGGCCAGGTTACCATGGCGGATGCCCCTGACGCCCCATTCATCGAAGTCGTACTCCAAGCACAAGGGCCGCTTCTGGTCGTCTGGCAGGTCGTTGCCCTTCGTGATCTCCATGAGGGTGCCGAGTTTGTTGGTCTGCTTCTCTGACCTGAATCGCACCATTACGTCGGCGGCGTTCTCGAACATGACCGAGCC
>JAQBWG010000221.1 GCA_027625225.1 Chloroflexota bacterium
ATCGAAATCTCCCCCGCCAAGCACTTCGTCACCGGCCACGAAAAGCTCGTTCAGGCCATAGACCTCATCAAAGTGGAGTTGGAAGAACGCCTCGCCGAGTTCAAAGCCCAGGGCAAGGTGCTCGAAGCCCAACGCCTCGAATCGCGCACCAACTACGACATGGAGATGCTGAGAGAAACCGGCTACTGCTCCGGCGTCGAGAACTACTCCCGTCCCCTCGCTGGCCGCGCCCCTGGCAGCACACCCTACACCCTGCTCGACTACTTCCCCGACGACTACCTTATGTTCATAGACGAATCCCACATGACCCTGCCCCAGGTGCGCGCCATGTACGGCGGCGACCGTTCCCGCAAGGAAGTACTCGTCGATTACGGCTTCCGCCTGCCCTCCGCCCTCGACAACCGCCCCCTCAACTTCGGCGAGTTCGAGGAGCGCATCAACCAGGTCGTCTACGTCTCGGCAACCCCAGGCCCCTACGAATACGAGCACAGCCAGAGCATGGTGCAGCAGGTCATCCGGCCCACCGGCCTCATGGACCCTGTCATCGAGGTCAAGCCCACCAAGGGCCAGATAGACGACCTCCTCGCCCAGGTGCACCAGCGTGTGGAGAAGGGCGAACGCTGCCTCGTCACCACCCTCACCAAGCGCATGGCCGAAGAGCTGGCCGACTATCTCCGAGAGGTCGGCATCAAGACTCACCACATGCACTCCGAGATTGACACCCTGGAGCGTAGCGAAATCCTCCGCGACCTCCGCCTCGGCGTCTACGACGTCATCGTCGGCATCAACTTACTGCGGGAAGGGTTAGACCTGCCTGAAGTGAGCCTTGTTCTCATCCTCGACGCCGACAAAGAGGGCTACCTGCGCTCACAGACCTCGCTCATCCAGACCATCGGCCGCGCCGCGCGCCACATAGACGGCAAAGTCATCATGTACGCCGACCGCGTCACCGACTCCATGAAGAGGGCGTTGGATGAAACCGACCGCCGCCGCGAGATACAGGCCGAAAACAACAAAGCCCACAACATCACCCCGCAGGGCATCCGCAAGACTATCCACGACATCACCGAGCGCGTCCGCAGCGTCGCCGAAACCAAGACCGCGTACGCCGCCGCTGGCGACCTGCCCCGCGAAGACATCCTGCGGTTGGTGAAAGACCTAGAAGCCCAGATGAAACAGGCCGCCAAGAACCTCGAATTTGAAAAGGCTGCGTTATTGCGCGACCAGGTGTTAGACCTGCGGAAAGTTCTCGTCTCCGACGCCGCCCCCGGCAAACTCAGCTAGCTTCACCATTGCCCTGAAACACATTCCATACGTGTCGGCTTCACGCTGTTCAGTACTTTCGTCAGCACTCTAATTGGGTGCAGGCTCAGCCGGCCGGCCGCTTCCGCCGCTTGTTCTGCAACTCTTCGCCCAGATCCAGCATTTTGGGAGACCCCGGCCCTGCTGCGTCCACCGTATTGTACTCTTTGGAAATCACTAACATCTCCAGCTTGGCGATAACATCGGCGATGTCCGCGCTCCCTTGCCGGACGGCATCGACAAGCTCATTCACCTTGGTTTTATCTCTAATGTCAACCGTTTCCCCCAGCACCATCATCGGCGTTAAAGAATTGCGGATGTGATGGCCGATAGCTACCGCTGTCTCTCTTAACGCCTCCAGCTTCGTATTCCTGCTCTCCAACAATCCCAGCGCCTCTGTCGTCCGCGTGAGTTTCTCGTACAGGAACGCATTATTCACCGCTGGCGCTATCCGCAGAGCGATACTCGACAACAGCGACAGCGTCCTGTCGTCGAAGACCCCTTCTTTTGTGGAGACCACGAGCAGATTTCCGATATGTCGACCTTCCCACCGTAGTGGCGTGCCCGCTATGGCACGGTAGCCTGCGTGAAACCCTGCGATTTCACTTGGGTGCTCCTGCAGCACCGTCTCCTCGTCCGGGAGGTTCGCGATGTACGGTTTGCCCATCCCGTCTATCGTCTGTTCGATGGAACCCTCATAGGGTGCTCCTTGGGTCTCCCATTCCGGCACCTGTAAATTCCCGGTCGTGAAGAACCGCACCTTCTGACTGTTCGGACTTGCATGCGTGATAGACACGTCGTCTGTATGGGGGATTAAAACTTGGACTTGTTTGGCAAACTCTGCGTATTGCTCTTGGATGTCGAGGCTGTTGGCAAGCGTTTCGCCGAGTTCGTCAATCGCTGCTGCCTGCTTTAACAGCTCCACCGTCTTAACCAGCTCCTCGTGTTCGAGTGCGTTGTTCACCGCGGGGGCGATGCGCTGGCTCAGTCCATCCAACACCACCAGCGTTGTTTTGGTGAAGACCCCCGGTCGGAGCGAGATAAGAAGCAGATACCCGATGCGCTGGCCTTCCCACATGATTGGTGCGCCCGCTATGGCACGGTGCCCGGCCCTGAAGCCGCCGATCTCGCCGGGATAATCCCGTAGCACCGTTTTCTCATCCGGAAAGTTCGCGATGTGCGGCTTGCCTACCCTGTCCATCGTCTCTTCGATAGACCCCTCGTAAGGAGGCCCCTTCTTCTCCCATTCCGGGATGCGGATATTACCCGTATTGAAGAACGTGATTGACCCCGCCTCCGAAGTTGCGGACGTGATGGCGAGGTCGTCGAAATCTATCAATCCCCTCAGTTTCTTAGCGAACGCCGGAAGAGCCGTGCGGAAGTTCAGTTCCATACTGAGAGTACTCGTCAATTCTTCGAGAAGCTGAAGTATGTCGTTATTCATGGTAGATAGTTTAGCATCGGCAGTCGTGCGCCTGCCTATAGGCGCGCAGCGCACGGTTCGCGAAGTTTGAATAAGTCGACGGCCTAGCTACTGCTAGGAGGCATGACCACCTCGGCGATTTCCAACACCCGCAGCACATCACCTCGGCTGAGCAACCCTATGACCCTGCCGTTCTCTAGCACAACCAGTTGGCGTATGTCTTGAGAGACGAGCAGTTGCAACGCCGCCTCCAGTGGTTCGTTCGGCCCCACCGTGTGCACCTCGGCCGCCCGCTTCATCACGCCCGTCACCGGTGTCCTCGCCCTCTCGGCAGGAGGGATTTGCTT
>JAQBWG010000222.1 GCA_027625225.1 Chloroflexota bacterium
GAGGAGATGGCTGAACGTATCCCAGGCGCACGGCTGGCGGTGGTGCCGGACGCGGGACATCTGGTGCCGGGGGATAATCCGACGGGTTTCCTGGAAGTGCTCAACGAGTTCCTGGACGGGTTGAACTAGCCTTTCTTCGGAAAGGCGACGAACGGCTGTACGCGCGATGGGGCGAGGGTGACCTGGGTTCCCGCAGCCAGTTCGGAGTACGGCCCCTGACGACAGTGGACGGTGGCTCCGGACGGTAACCGGACGACGAGAATCATGGCATCACCACGGTATTCCCGCGACACGACGACAGCTTTGGCGTTGGGGTTGGGCATGACAAGGAAATCGTCGGCCCGTACCAGAACACTTACCGAATCGCTATCCCCGATATCCTGCGCGCTCATCCATGGCAACTTCCCCGCCTCGGTGGCTACACGCCCGCCCTCTATCGTCCCTTCGAGAAGGTCGCTGACGCCTGTAATACGCGCGACGTCGGCGGTAGTCGGAAAACGGTACATGGCGCCAGGGGTGTCTATCTGCACAAGGTTTCCGTCAAACATGACGCCGACGCGGTCGGCCATGGCGAAGGCTTCCTCACGGTCGTGGGTGACGAAGATGGTGGACGCGCCCTGGTCGTGAAGGATGCTCTGGACTTCGGCGCGCACCTGTGAACGAAGGGTAGCGTCGAGGTTGCTGAAGGGTTCGTCGAGCAGCACCATGACGGGTTCGGGAGCAAGGGTACGGGCGAGGGCGACGCGCTGTTGTTGTCCGCCGGACAGCTCGCTGGGGTAGCGATTGCCCAATCCTTCCAGCCGCGTCAACTGAAGCACTTCTGCAAGACGCTGCTCTTTTTTATCATCGGGTACGTCTTTCAAGCCGAACGTGACGTTTTTACCAACGGTGAGGTGAGGAAAGAGCGCGTATTCCTGGAACACCATTCCGATGTTGCGACGCTCCGGCTGCACGTGAGAATTCGCCGATGCCACCTGCTTGCCTTGCACAGTGATTTCGCCTGCGTCCACTCTCTCGAACCCGGCAATGAGCCGTAGAAGTGTCGTCTTACCGCAACCGCTGGGGCCGAGGATGGACATAATTTCGCCCTTGGCAAGCGTGAAGCTGGCATCCCGCACCGCTGCGACGCCGTCGTAGCTTTTGGAGACGCTTGCGCATTCGAGGACGGTGCTTGCAATCATGGCTGGCGGTCTCCCTGCGACCTCAATCGCACGAGAAGGAACGCGGTAGGCAGCGAGGAAAGCAGGATAAGCAGGAGAGCCGCAGCAGCCGCGCGGGCGAAGAAGGCTTCGGACGACGCCGACCAGATGGCGGTGGCGAGTGTTTTGAACCCGAGCGGGCCGAGGATGAGTGTCGCCGGTAGTTCTTTCATGGTCACAAGAAACACCAGTGCGGCTCCGGCGAGGACGCCGGGCCACAGCAAGGGTATGGTCACCTTCAGCATAGCACGCTGGCGGGACAGTCCCAGTCCACGGGCGGCTTCCTCAAGACGAGGGCTAATCTGGAGAACGGCAGCACGGATGGCTCCCAGTGCCACAGGGAAGTGCAGAATCAGATAGGCGAACACGAGAAGCCACACGGTCTGGTAGACCGGTCGGGCGTAGTTCGCTCCGAAGAAAACGAGTGCGAGTGCGATGACGATACCGGGGAGGGCGTAGCCCACGTAACTGGTGGACTCCAATAGTCTACTGAGCCGTCCGGGGTAACGCACGAGCAGCACGGAGAACGGGAGGGCGAACGCGGCGGCGATAGCTGCGGTGATTCCGGACGCGTAGAACGAGTTACGGGTCTCCGTCCAGAGGGCGAATAGCGGCTCGCCCGCGATCACACCTCTCACAAGCCAGTAGGCAAGCACGGAGAATGGCAATGCGAGGGAAAGGGCGGCCACGGCGGCGCAAAAGGCCACGGCGGGCCATTTCCAGCGTTCGAGTCGCAATACGCGCTGACGCCGGGCGACGCCGGAACCGGTGCGGAAGTATTTCAAACGTCCGCGGCTCCAGCTTTCCATGAGCAGGATGACGGTCGCCAAGGCGACGAGTACCAGGGAGAGCAACGCGGCGATGGAGCGGTCGAAGGCGGTCTGGTATTGCTGGTAAATGGACCATGTGAACGTTTCATATCGCAACAAGGAAACGGCTCCGAAGTCGCTGAGGGCATAGAGTCCGACAAGCAGCGAGCCGGCGGCAATGGCAGGGCGAAGCTGCGGGACGACGACACGCCAGAAGGTCTGCCAGCGTCCGTGTCCGAGGCCGCGGGCGGCTTCCTCCAGCGACGGGTCGAGGTTTTGTATCGCGCCGCGCACTGTTAGCAGGATGTAAGGGTAAGTCAGGAAGGCGAGTGTAATGGTGGCGCCGGGGAAGCCGTAGATGCTGGGCAGGCGGTCTACTCCGAACGGGGTTTCGAGTATCTGCTGGACGAGTCCGCGCGGGCCAAGAGCGGAGACGACGAGAAACGCTCCGACGTAGCTGGGAATGACGAGAGGCAGCACCGAGACGACACCCCAGAACCGGCGGAACGGCAGGTCGGTACGGGTGGTGAGCCAGGCGAGGGGAACGGCCAACAGAATGGAGATGCCGGTGACGGATATGCCGAGCAGAGCGGTACGGCCAAGCGTGGAAAGGGTACGGAGACGAAAGAGCAGGTCCCAGGCAGATTCCGAGGCTCCCACACTACGGAGTATGAGGTAGGCGACGGGGAGGAGCATGGCGAGGGCGACAAGCACCGAAGGCCCCAGCAACCAGGAGGAGGGTAGGTTGCCAAGGCCTTTGCGCCACCCGACCTGTTGTGTCGGATGCACCGCGATAGATTGTCCGGCGGAAGGGTTCAGCACGTCTCCTAGGTTACGGTATGACGCCCACGTCTCGCATCAGGTCTTGCGTGCCCTGGAGATCGGAAAGTGATGCCATGTCTACTCCGGGGTTGACTATATCCTCCAATGGCGTAAGCAACCGGTTGACGGTCACTCCCTCGATGAGCGGGTATTCGTAGGTTGAGCCAGCGAAGTATTGCTGGGCTACGGTAGAAAGCATGAACTTAAGAAAGCGCTCGGCGTTTTCGCGATTATCGCCGGTT
>JAQBWG010000223.1 GCA_027625225.1 Chloroflexota bacterium
GCGGCGCCGGCTTGACCGCCCATCACCCAGATCGCGCCGTCGAAGACGGCGACCATCTGGTTGCCGCGCTCCTGCCAGGGGACGGTCGCCGCGACGCGCTCCCAATTCACGCCATCCCTCGACTTCCACACATCGTCGGGAGTCCCGTTCTCGGCCCCGACGACCCAGATGTGGCCGTCGTGCACCACGGCTCCGTGCATGTGCCTGCCGCTCCACGGTGCAGCGGTCGCCAGAGTCCACTTGCCACCGTCATCATCCGAGCACCACACCTCCGAGCATACCTCCGACTCGAAAGAGCCGGCGCCGGCGCCGGCGAGATCGGTCCGCTCAGCCGCGTACTGGTTCCAGCCACCCAGAAGGAAGAGCTTGCCCTGGAAGGAGACGAGTTGCGCCCCGTCGCGCGGTGACCACTCCACCTGTGAGCTCACACAACTCCATTCGTAGGCGTTGGTCATTGATTACCCCGGGCGCGGGCAGACAACTCGGCGATCACGTCTGCAGTCGTTGCGACGCGACCGAACACCCGTGCGTGCATCAGCAGCGCCTCGTCATGGGCACGCTGGGTCAGCGTGCCGCAGGCGTCTTCGGCGATCAGGGTGTTGTAGCCCAACTCCGCCGCCACCCGCGCGGTGCCGAGGATGCACATGTCGGTCAAGACGCCGGTGATAACGACGTCGGTTATCCCGAAATTGCGCAGGGCGTGATCGACCATCGTGTTGTGAAAGGCGCTCGACGTGAGTTTGTCGACGACCAACTCGTCTGGGGTCGGGAAAACCTCTGCCGCGATCTCGTATTCCGGTGCCCCGCGATAGCGCTCGGAGGCGATGTCGGTGCCGCGTTTCTTTCGGGACTTCAACCTGGCGATCACCTCCTCGCCGTGTGGCGTGATGGCACCATTTCGTGTGTACACGACCCTCGTGTCTTTCACCAGGTCGCCCGCTTGCATATCCACCACCAGCAGCGCCGTCGAATCCGGGTTGAGGTCGAACGGCGTGGCGTGGTACTCGAAAGGCCATTCGGTGTCGTGTTGCTCCGCTTGCCAACTCATTTACTGCCTCCGCGATAGTAGGTCCTGGAAATATCGACACAGCGGTATATCAACACCAAAGTGCCCTTGGAGACCTGTCACTACACGGGTGGCCATCAGTGAATCCCCACCCGACCGGTAGATATATCACTACCATCCGTCACGGTGCGACGGTATGAAACCGGCGAGACCAAAAAACCTCTCGACAAAGTGCCCGGCACTGACGATAATAATGCTCTTTCCACTATGCACTCAGCCCGACACGAACTATGCCTCATGCCGGTCTACGCGAAAAGCGAAGCCATGCATCGGCGCACCCTTTCTGGAGAGCCTTTGATGAATCGTCCTCCCTCGCCACAGAGTCGAACCCTTGTCAGCCTCGCGATTCTCCTGCTGTCCCTGCCGTCGCTGTCCCACGCCAAGGGCCAGGCGGAATACACACACGGGGAATTCGGCAAGATCCTCGCCGAAGCCGCCCACCAGGCCCACTACAAGAAGACTGTCAAACTCACGGCTCGCACCGGCGGCGGTGAACTGGAGATCGTCGATCACATTGAGTCGCTCGAATCCGGGAGTTGGCGTGTCTGGGTCAGCGTCTACGACTACGAGAGAGGCAGCACTCAGTCGATCTACATCAAGACCCTTCCGGTGCTGGTGCGTAACCAGGGGAACCGGTTCGAGGCGACCTTCCTGACGCCGGCGATCCCGGCCTTCCTCTTCGAGCGAGCGCTGCTGAACAAGTACTGGCGGGAAGCCTCGGAAGAGTATGCCAAGAAGCGGAAGGACGTACGGGTCGAGTACGGCCGCGAGGGAGACCAGGTCAGCATCCTCACAGCGTATTCCTACGCCGGCGGCGTCAGTTCCAACGATATCCGCGATCGTCTCGAGGATATGCTCGTCGCCTCCAGCTGGGTCGGTCGCATGGCCTTTGCCGCCACTCGTCTGGAGAGCATGGAACTGCAGAAGGAGCTGCACAAGGCGGCACCCGGGCACTTGAGTCAGGATGAACTCCCCCTCGTGCTGGCCGTCGGCTACAGCGATTTTCTCGAGGAGAACCCGGATGCGGCCGAGGGCTACTGGGTGTTCAGCGTCGACGGCCGCAGCCTACGGATAGTGAACCACGGAGATCGCGTGGACTTCGTCTATGCCTGTGGGTTCGCCGATGATGTTTCGTTCATGGCCCGCGCCGCCATCCAGCTGTTGATGCAGGAGTGGGCGGCGAAGAACCCACCCAAGGATGCAACGGTCGCAGAGGCGCTCTGGTCGCCGCGCGACAATGACATGCTGTGGGTCAGAGCGACATACACTCTCGACGGGAAGAATATGAAGGGCGAGACCCTGAGGAAGGCCTACGCCGAATTCCGCGACAAGTACTCGGCCAAGGTGGACGAGGAAGTCGACAAGGTGCTGGAGAAGGTACTGGAGTAGGAGGTGCTGACCTCACGGTAACCGACCATGCCCATCATTCAACACCAGGTTCTGCGCCCCTTCGGGTATGCCCTTTTTCATACCGCCGGGCTTCCCGAAGACCAGGCCCGGATTGCCATGGACCACCTTGTGGATGCCAACCTCGCCGGTCACGATTCGCACGGCGTCATGCGCATACCCGCTTACGTCGGAGGCGTCCACTCCGGGAGCATCAAACCTGCCGGCAACCACAAAATCGTTCGTGAAACACCCGCTTCTCTAACCATCGATGCCAACCAGTGCTTCGGCATCGTGCTCTGCAACCAGGCCATGCAGTGGGCCGTTGACCGCGCCCAGCAGCACACTCTTGGCGCCGTGGCGGTCCATCATTCCAGCCACATTGGCCGCCTGGGCGACTATCCCCCTCTGGCCGCCAGGCAGGGCTGTCTTGGCCTTCTCATGCTCAACGGCGGCAGACGCTGGGTCGCCCCCTTTGGCGGTGCCGGGCGCCGTCTTCCTCCCAATCCCATCGCCTTCAGTGCACCCACACCCAGTGGAGTGCCGCTGACCCTCGACATGACCACCAGCATGGTCGCCGGAGGCAAG
>JAQBWG010000224.1 GCA_027625225.1 Chloroflexota bacterium
GAAGGGTCAATTATCTGCCGAGCAACCGATCATACCGAGCCCACATACCCGCTTCGTATAGGTGGCCGGTTGCACGCGATCAGCCTGATCGAATTGGGCGCGCAAGCGTCGGCCGCGCACGCCTCACTTTACGGATTCGCAGGTCATCATCATGCCGGACTGCTGATAGCCTTGAACAACGTAGAGATCCGACGGCATAATTCCGAACTATTTGATACGCCACTGACGGTCCGAGCCAAACGACTGCACTTTGATAGCGGGTCCGCGCGCTACTGTTTCGCCGTCTGCAGCAATATCGACGAGTTTCTTTCGGGGGAAGCCATGTTTATGATGAAGGCCGCGAAGGGGTGAAGCACGCATTTATTGCTGGGGGCTCAAGTCCAATCGGTATGGCCGCAGCTAGAGAGCTTGCTGCTAGAGGCCTTCACGTAACGATCCACGCCAACACGAACACCGCTAAGGCACGCGAAGCAGCAGCGCAAATCATCGAGAGTGGCGGTGCTGCAGATACGCTGACTCTGGACTTGCGATCGCCTGGTGCCCTGGAAGTACTCGCGAACATGGCAATCACGTCACCGTTCCAAGTATTCGTTCACTGCGTGGGCGGCCAACGAGATGTCCCATTCGCAGCAATGTCAGCGGAGGACTGGCACGATATCGTCGATCTCAACCTCAATACATTTTTCGCAGCACTCAGACCAATAATCACACCAATGATCCGAGGGCGGTGGGGGCGAGTCATCGCAGTTTCATCCTTGACGGCCGTAACTGGAAACCGCGGGCAATCCAATTATGCTGCGGCAAAAGGCGGTATGCATGCACTTGTGAAATCTCTCACCAGAGAATACGCCAGTCGCGGCATAACGGCCAATGTTGTTGCACCGGGAGTTATTGAAACGGCTAAGACGTCCGCTCTAGAAAACTATGACGAACTTCGAAAGCTTTCGCCTAGCGGTAGGGCAGGAACACCTGAAGAGGTCGCATCTCTGATCGGGTTTCTCGCCTCTGAAGAGGCCGGGTATATTTCCGGACAACTTATTGCAATAGATGGAGGGACTTCGTGAACCGGGCATCCGTTCTCCGGGACAATCCGAGAGAACACTGCGACGTCGTCGTGATTGGAGGCGGACCCGGCGGCTCCGCCGCTTCAATCAGTTTGGCTAAAGCAGGTCTAGATGTCGTCATGGTCGAAAAGGAACAACACCCTCGCTTTCACGTCGGTGAGTCACTCTTGCCCCACTCGCTACCAATCCTGGAAGACTTGGGTGTTATTGAACAAGTCCGCTCCATCGGGGTATTTAAGCCTGGTGCAGAATTCATTGCCGAAGATGGAGGCCGCCACGCAGTATTCAACTTCGGCCACGCGATAACTCCAGGACCCGACCATGCCTACCAAATACCCCGGGCCAAATTCGACCAAATCCTGTTCGAACGTGCACGCGCCTGCGGGGTGCGATGCTTCGAAGGTACTAAGGCCACGATCCTGTCTTGTGACGAATCCGGCTCTGTCATCACGGCCCGCGAATCTAGCGGCGTAGAGCACACGTTTGTCGCTGATTTCCTCATCGACGCGTCTGGGCGCTCGACAGTGAGCACAACGATAGGTGGCCACAAACGCCCCGACCGACGAACCTCGTCCGCAGCCATTTTCGGCCACTTTTCGAACGTGCCCCGCGCCAGTGGGCCGAATGGCGGCAACATACGTATTCACTTCACCCGTCCAGGGTGGATGTGGGAAATCCCTTTACTAGAAAACATTACGTCCATCGACCTAGTGGTTCCAGGCGAGGACCTCGCGCGACGGGAAGGGACCGTCGAAGAATTCTTCTCGATGCGCGTGTCCAAGGCACCGGTAATGGCAGAAGCGCTTAAACAAGCCACAGCCGTCAGGCCACTCGCCACAACTGGTAATTTCTCTTACCGTGCAGCAAAATCCTATGCGCCCGGCCTTATCAGGGTGGGTGACGCCTACGGTTTTATTGACCCCATATTTTCCTCCGGCATTCACCTAGCACTTGAGAGCGCTCGCAGTGCAGTTGACGCATTGTTAAATGTACGCCGGCATCCTGCCCGACGAGCCGCAATAATGGACGATTATGACCGCGGCATCCGAAGAAAAATTAGCTATATCTCTTGGTTCATTTACAAAATTCACGACCCAGTTTTCCGGAACATGCTCCTCAACCCGAAAAGCATTCTCGATATTGACCGGGCAGTCATTTCATTACTCGCCGGCGATTTTAGGCCTGACCGTAAAATCCAACTGCGCCTAATATTGTTCAAAATCATCCGCCAAATGGTTAGCTTTTCTCGTTCTGTGGAAATCAAGAGGAGCGCCTAATAGAGGCAGTTTTGACATGACCGTAGACCAGAAACTTAGAGAAGAAATAGCCGAACTTATCATAGGTTCACTTGACCTCGAAGATATCGCAGCAAGCGAGATCGACCCTGCAGCGGCCTTGTTTGGAGATGGTCTCTGCTTGGACTCTATCGACGCACTGGAACTCGCTTTTGTAATAGCACAAAGATATGGCATTAAACTCCGGTCAGACGGGGAGGATAACGAGGTGATCTTTGCCTCACTCAACAGCCTAGCCTGCTACATCGCAGAGAACCGAACAAATTGGGAGGGTTAACCCAAAGGTTGGGGCTCCTGTCACTTCTAACTATTTTCGTTGCACTGGCACTTCTGGCAGGGGATGTCATAGAGCGGCAATACTTCGAAATAGTTTTTGGGATCGCGCTTGCCGGTTCGGCAATAGCCTTCTCGCGCAGGATCGGGGTGACCAACCAAAACGCGGTCATCGCATTAGCGACGTTAGTCGCCGTGATGGTCGCGCTTTGGCTAACCCTCCCCGACATCCGCTTCGCACCATACTTAGCAGTGGTTCTGGCCAATGGGCTGGTCGCCTATATGTTTGCATGCGGGCAGCTGCCTGGTCGCACGCCCCTAATCCTCCAACTAATCAAACTCATCGGTATTGGGCCAGTCGTATCGGAGAAGTTTAGG
>JAQBWG010000225.1 GCA_027625225.1 Chloroflexota bacterium
TTCTCCGGCGCCGACGGCATCCTGTTCGACCTCGGTCTCTCATCTGCCCAGCTTGAACGGGCTGAGCGCGGATTCAGTTTCGCCAACGAAGGCCCACTCGATATGCGATTCGACCAGCGGCAAGAGCTTTCTGCTGAACGAATCATCAATCAATCGGTCGAGCGGGAACTGGCGGACCTGATTTATCAACTTGGTGAGGAGCGGCAGTCCCGGCGCATCGCCAGGGCCATCGTCTCGGCTAGGCCGATTCGAACGACTGCCCGGCTCGCCGAAGTCGTAGCCGGAGCGGTAGGCGGGAAAAGAGGTCGGATACATCCGGCGACCCGAACCTTCCAGGCACTTCGGATGGCAGTCAATACGGAACTGGAAGCCATCGGCGAAGGGTTGAAGCAGGCGGTGGGAAGTCTAGGGTCGGGCGGAAGGTTGGTGGTGATTAGCTACCACTCGCTGGAAGATAGGCTCGTAAAGGAGTTCATGCGCAGAGAGAGCAAAAACTGCGTCTGTGAACCGGACGCCCCCGGGTGTACTTGTAAGCACATAGCACTGATAAGAATCATCACCAAGAAGGTGGTGAAACCGACCCAGGAGGAAACGAAAGGTAATCCGAGGAGTCGAAGCGCGAAGCTACGAATAGCTGAGCGCCTGTAGCCCGGCTGAGAATCGGGGATTGGAGCGCACTATGCGAAACCACGTAAAGACAATCACAGCGATAGATGTAGGAACAACCAAGGTCTTCACGATCTTGGCCCAACTCCATGCATCGGGGGATATAAAAGTGCTCGGCCACAGCTCGGTGCCGTGCACCGGGTTGCGTAAAGGGAATGTCGAAGACCTGGCCACCACCACTAGCGCCGTCCGTGCCAGCGTAGCCGAAGTGCAGAAACAGACTGGCAGACGGATTCACTCCGCCTACATCGGCGTCACCGGCGCCCACGTAACGTTTGAAAACAAAAAGTACGCCTTTAACTCCATCGGAGCTTCCGGCGTTATCACCGGCGAGGACCTGCGCAGCGTTTCCCAGCGCATCATGGCTTCCTCCACCAACGGTGGTAGTCCCAAAGACCGGCGGGTCCTTCACGCCATTCCCATGGAATACTCCGTCGACGGTGAGGGCGGCCTGCGCAACCCCGTCGGCTTGCACGGAAGCAATGTCGAAGTCGAAGCCCACCTTATCAGCGGCGGTTTCGACTACATCCAAAAGCTCATTAAATCGGTAGAGGACGCAGGCGTAGATGTCGAGGCCCTCGTCTTGCAGCCATTGGCCAGCGCCCTGTCCGTCCTCACGCCCAAAGAACGCGAAGACGGCGCAATCATCGTAGACATCGGTGGTGGCACCACCGACCTCGTTGGTTTCCGGCGCGGACACATCAACTACACCGGCGTCGTACCCGTCGCTGGATTCCAGTTCACTAACGACATCGTCCAGGCATTTGGCACCACAAGAGAAGCCGCCGAAATGGCGAAGCTCGCCTACGGCTCGGCTGACCTGTCGCCCATCAACATCAACGAAGAGATCACCCTGCCGTTGGAAGAGAAGTTCACCGACGAAGAAACCGACTCCATCACCATCCAACGACGTGACTTCTGCCAGCTCATTAAGGAGCGATCACTCGAGTTGACCTACATCATTAAGGACATGCTCGAAGAATCGCAGATGGCTGGTTATCCCATCGTCCTAACCGGTGGTGGCTCCCAGCTTCCTGGGTTCCAACGCTTATTCGAAATGTCCTTCGCCGGACCGGTACGCGTCGGTGCGCCCAACGGCCACGCACAGGTACCCGGCGACTTGAAGAAGCCCGCATATGCCACCGGCGTAGGCATCATGCTCTGGGCGGCTACCGAGGGAACGCGGGGCGTTGCCCTATCGGCCAGCCGCAAATATCTCGGTTCTGAAGTAGGCCTCACGGCGCTATTCACCGCTTGGTCCCGACAGGTCAAGCGGCTCATGCCGTGGGCCGTGTAGTAACGAAAAAGGAAGGGGAGAGAAGCATATGTCGATATCTAACAAGAAGCAGCCCGACGGGGTTACCCGTATCAAAGTCGTGGGAGTAGGCGGAGGCGGCTCAAACGCTGTCTCGCGTATGTATCGCGAGCGCGTCTCCGGCGTAGAGTACCTGATCTGCAACACAGACACCCAGGCCCTCCTGCGCAGCGACGTCCCGTTGAAGCTTTCCATCGGTGACCAGCTCACCGGAGGAAAAGGCGGTGGCGGGCATCCCGAGGTAGGCACCCGCGCCGCCGAGGAAAGCCGCGAAGAGTTGATGGAATCCCTGCGTGACGCCGACATGGTCTTCGTCGCCGCAGGCATGGGCGGCGGCACCGGCACAGGCGCCGCACCCGTGGTCGCCGAAATCGTCAAAGAGACTGGCGCCCTAACCGTCGGCGTGGTCACCCGCCCGTTCGCCTTTGAAGGCACCCGTCGCGCCAAGCAGGCCGACGAAGGCATCCGCCGCCTCAAAGAACACACTGACACACTCATCGCCATTCCCAATGAACGGCTCCACCTCATCGCACAAGAGGAAATAACAGCCGAGAACGCCTTCCGCATGGCCGACGACATTCTCCGGCTCGCCGTTCAGTCCATCGCCGAACTGGTTACCGAGGCCGGCGATATCAACCTCGACTTCGCCGACGTACAAGCCATCATGCGCGATGCAGGCATGGCCTGGATGTCCGTCGGCCGTGGCCGCGGCGAAAACCGAGCACGCGACGCCGCCCAGCAAGCCATCTCCAACCCGTTGCTCGACGTGTCGATTGACGGCGCTACCGGCATCCTGTTCAACGTTACCGGCGGAAGCGACCTCAAGCTGAACGAACTGCACCAGGCAGCCGAAGTCATCCAACGCGTCGTCGACCCCGAAGCCAACATCATCTTCGGTATGGTCACCGACCCCAAGATGGAAGACGAGCTCAAGCTCACCGTTATTGCCACCGGCTTCCCGACGCCTCTGGACGAATACGACCGGGAGCAGCAGATGGAGCAGATGGTGAACAGCGCTA
>JAQBWG010000226.1 GCA_027625225.1 Chloroflexota bacterium
CCCCCCAGCCGATAGGTCTTTGGCCTCGGTTATCGGCGTAACCTCGGCCGCACCTCGATGAATGGCGCTCTACTACTATATCGAGGATTTAGCAGAGAACGTAGACGCGATTAAGCGGCTAAAGCGAACTGTTTGTTGTCAGTTACTTTTTTTGCCATCTTATTAACGAGGTTGATGGCACCTCGACCTGCAGTCCCGAAGGAACTTCCCCTGTCGAACCCACGCGTCCCCAATGTACTGCCATTATACCGTAAAGTAGGCTCTGAAAATGTTTCGCCTCAGATATAATCGAACATTGACGCACAGATGCTCATGTGTGAAAATGTTCACGAATAACAGTGATTTGTAATTGGCCCGATATTTAGATATCCAGTAGGGAGAGAACATGATGCGAAAACTGCTCGCCACCCTGACCATGATCGGACTTGTCGCCCTCATCGCAGCCGCGTGCGGCGCCCCGCCACCCTCGGCGCCCGCGACACCAACCCCTCTGAGGGAGTCGCCACCCACGCCGCCTCGTGTTGAACAGACGGTCGAACCCACGGCATCCACCGGCAATGGCCAGACCGGCACAGGCAAGGGCGTTGAAGTAATTCTCGCCGACCCGGGCGGCAGCGGCAGCTACATATTCATACCCGATACATTGACGTTCAAGGCTGGGGAGACGATCAGCTTCGACTTGATCGGTGAGACCGAGTTTCACACTTTCACGGTCGAAGAGCTGGGAATCGACGAAGCGGTCGGCGGCGGCGAAACCGGTCAGTTTACCTTCACCTTCGACAAACCGGGAACCTACACCCTTATCTGCATCCCCCACGAAGCTCTAGGCATGGTCGGCCAAATCATCGTCGAAGAAGGCGATGCCATGATGGAAGAGCCTGGCGATGCTATGAGCGGCGGTCCTAAAGCGCTGAGCGTTACACTCGCAGACCCTGCAGGTGGCAGCAGCTACGCATTTGTCCCCGACACTCTGGAGTTCAAGACCGGCGAAACCGTCAACTTTACTCTGGAAGGCGAAGGTGAATTCCACACCTTCACGGTTTCAGGCCTGGGTATTGACGAGATCGTAAGCGGTACCGACGTTGTCCAGTTCTCCTTTACGTTCGACAAACCCGGCACCTACCAGCTTGTCTGTCTACCGCATGCATCACTGGGAATGGTCGGCGAAATCATCGTCCGTTAGCGCCCGACAACTCAACACATTCGCAACACACCGCCGGTAGAACTACCGGCGGTGTGTTCTTTTTATAGCCCTAAGAAAGTCCCGACTTCCATTGCTCACGTTGACGGGCAAATCTCACGCTCTTATACTAGCGCTACCATTTTTTGATACTGGCACCACTAAATATAGCGAATCTATTCCGAGGCGAAACACATGCGTCTATCATGCCTGCAAGAAAACCTGCGAAGCGGACTCGCCATCGTCGGCAGAGCGGTGGCCACCCGCACCACACTTCCGATCACCCAAAATGTGCTCATATCCACCGACCAGGGTCGTCTTAAGCTCACCGCCACCAACCTCGAAGTCGCCATAACCACGTGGATAGGCTGCCAGATTGAAGAAGAAGGCACCATCACCATCCCCGCGCGACTTCTGACCGACTTCGTTAACTCGCTGCCCAACGAACGCATTGATATCAGCGGCGTCGAGCAGCCACTAGGGCTGTCACTCACATGCGGGAAGTTTCAGGCCACTATCCACGGTGCCGATGCGGAAGATTACCCTCCCATCCCATCCGTAAAGTCGGGGATTACCGGGAAGATTCACGCAGAAGTACTCCGCGACGCCATCGGGCACGTGGCCTTCGCTGCGGCGACTGAAGACTCCCGCCCCGTACTCACCGGAGTAAAAGTAGACATCAAAGGCGATGACTTTACCTTTGCCTCGGCAGACGGCTTCCGCCTCGCCGTGTACACCGGCAAGCTCGCGGAAAAAGCGAAGGAAGACTCCAGCTTCATCATCCCGGCCCGCTCACTCGCGGAGGTGAATCGCCTCACCACGCCTCAGAGCGAACCTGTCGAATTCATGACCACACAGGCCAGAAGTCAGGCCCTCTTCCTACTCGACAATATCCAGCTCGTGTCCCAGCTCATCCAGGGCACGTCCCCCAATTACCAGCAGCTCATTCCGCAAAAGCACGAGACACGCGCCGTTATGGACCTCGGCCAATTCCAACGCGCCGCCCGAACCGCCTCCATCTTCGCCAGGGACGGCAGCGGCATCGTTCGACTGCAAGTCTCGGCTGCGGACGGACGAGTCTCCATCTCCTCCCGCGCCGAAGAGATTGGTGAAAATACCGGCGATGTCGAAGCGAAGGTAGAAGGCGACGACTCCAAGATTGCCTTCAACAGCAAATATCTCAGCGAAGTGCTCGATGTTCTCGGCTCCGGCGAAGTCGCCCTCGAAACCACCTCACCGTCCAGCCCGGGCGTCCTCCGCCGTGTAGACAAAGAAGGCTACACCCATGTCGTCATGCCGATGTTTGTTCAATGGTGAGTAGCTTCTCCTAATCGTGCGTTTTCTTAGGCCACATATCTTTGTTCATACCATCCGAGGTTTCGCTGTTGCCCTTCTAATCGCCAGCCTTGTTGCCGCGTGCGGCGATGGTAGCGAAGAACTCGAAGTGGAACCAACCCTCACCGCAACGGTCACGCAGGCTACCGCAACATCGGTAGCGACGCCCGTGCCCGAGACCGATACATCGACCCCGTCGCCAACCTCCTCCGGTCTGCTCGACACGGCCGCCTCACCCTTCGCCTCCGGTCGCATGTTCGCCGACAGCAGCCCGTTCAACCAGCCCATCCCGCAGAACGTCGCCATCCATCCCGATTCCGATGCGCTTGTCCAGGCGTTCGCCGACCGCACGCCCGACGGCATTGTCGTCTCGGTGGAGCAGTGGACGGTCACCGCATTCCTGGCCGACGCAACCACACCACGCGTCGACGTCCGCCTCACAGCCGACTGGGCGCCCTATGGCGTGCTGCTCGATGTTCCCA
>JAQBWG010000227.1 GCA_027625225.1 Chloroflexota bacterium
ATACCCGTCCGACAGGCGGCTATACTCGCTCAAACGCCCGTGTAAGGACACCGCATGCCCGGCGAAACTCGGCGACTTCCCTTATTTCCGCTCAATACCGTCTTATTCCCGCATGCCACACTCCCGCTCCAGATATTCGAAGAGCGGTACAAAACCATGCTGCAAGACTGCCAGCAATTCGACATGTCGTTCGGGGCTGTCCTCATAAAGTCCGGAAGCGAAGTGGGCGAACACGCCGAGCCCCATCGTGTGGGCACCGTAGCCAAAATCGTCCAGGTAAGCGATGGAGGCAAGGGCAAGTTCTTCATCTCCGCCATCGGCCAGCAACGCTTCCGCATCCTCACCATCACACTGGACCGGCCCTACATGACCGGCCAGGTTGAACTCCTCGACGATGATTTGGATTCCGAACAAGAACTCTTGCCAGCAGAAGTCTCTTCCCTACGCAAAGCCGTCATGCGCTATACGCAAACAGTGGTCGGATTGGGTGGCAACTGGGTGGGCAATCTCAAGCTCCCCGAAGACCCGGTCAAGCTCTCCTACTTCATTCCCAAGCTGCTTCAGATAGAGCCCCGAAACAAGCAGGCATTATTGGAGATGCCAACTGTTTTCGCCAGACTGGAAACCGAACGTTCCATCGTAGAAACGCAACACGCTCGCCTCAAAAGTCGCTTGCACAAAGAGCTTTTGGGCAAGTTCTCCCGTAGCTGAATAGTCCGACAACCCGATTTTTGATTCTGCGGTATAGTCAAAGGAAGTCGCTATTTTCTCAGGGGGACTCATGGGCTTAAAAGTCAAAGACGTCATGGCGGAAGACGTGGTCACAATCGTACCCAACGAGTTGATTGCCAACGCCGCCCACCTCATGCGCAGCGAGAACGTCGGCTGTTTGGTCGTCCTTGAAAGCGACGACACCATCGCTGGCATCCTCACCGACCGCGACATCGCTATCAACTGCACCGGCGATGCACACGACGCGAAGACCTGCCACGTCTCCGCCCACATGACATCTCCTGTTCACACGGTGACGCCCGAAACGGAGGTTCTCGACGCCGCCCGCGTCTTGAAAAATCGCAGGATACGCCGCCTTGCCGTTGTCCAAAACAACAAGATGGCTGGCTTGCTTTCCTACGCCGACATCGCCGCAGCCATGCGCCGTCCATTGGCCGATCTGCTCGAACTGGAAGGCATGGACGCCGCCCGCCCTCAGAGAGACGACTAGCCCTTCGGGATAACCGGCAGCAGAATATGCGACGGATGCACCGCATCGTGCAGCACCGTTTGCTTTGCCACCCGCAGCTCCGCATCGTGGCCGAACTTGTTCCCCGTATTCGGATTCCTGTCGAACCGCGGGAAGTTACTGCTCGAAATGTCCACCCTCACCCGGTGCCCCTTCTTGAACACATTGCTCGTCGGCCACAGGTCTATCGTGAACTCGTACACCTCGCCCGGCTTCAGCAGCTTCTGCTTCGACGTAGACTCGCGGTAGCGCCCGCGGATAATGCCATCGCACAGGTTCACCGCATATCCACCCGGATGTACGTCCACCAGCTTGGCCGTGAAGTCGGTATCGCGTCCGTCCGTCGAAGCATGCAGCATCACAATGACCGGCCCGGTCACCTCCATGTCCTGCTTCAACGGCTCAGACGTATACACCAACACATCCTGGCGGTGCTCGACGGACGTCTGGTCGTACGCGCCCCAGGCCACGATTTCCGGGTCGCAGCAGTTGCACCCGCCCCGCGTCGGAGTCGGGAACTGCGGGTCGTACGTATACTTGTCCGGCTTCTCGGCCGAGGGCTTCGTCGTCGAAAGCGTCCCGTCACCCATCAGCGAATTCGCCTTGCCGTCGCTGTGGAAATACCACGGCGTGAACTTCGTCCGCGCCAGCGGCCACTCGCTCTCGTTCCGCCACTCATTCGCGCCCATCACAAACAGGCGTAGCGGCTTGTCTTTCTCGATTCCGTTTTTCTTGCCCTTCAGCCAACGGTCGAACCACCGCAACTCCACCGCCATCAGGTCGGGCATCGAATCGTTGCCGAAGTCCAGTTCACCCGCGTGCGTCATCTCCTCCACCGCCGCCGAGTGTATCCACGGCCCCATCACCACCGCCTGGTTCGCCTTCGCCGCAGCCGAGCCTCCCTTCGCCTTCATACCCGTGAAGTTCAGCATCGTCCCCGCGGTGAAAAAGTCGTACCAGCCGCCTATCTGCAACACCGGAATCTTGATATCGCCGAACCGTTCTTTATTCGCCAACGCCTTCCAGTAGTCGTCATAATCGGGATGGTCCACCCAGTCCTTGTAGTAGGGGATGGTTTTACCCGCCGTTTCAGGCAGATCGCGGATGGGAAGTGTAGGAAAGGTCTGTCCCCAGTTGTACAGGTCGATTTCCTGCATCGTCCGGCCATCCGTTCGGAAGGCCCACGTCGCCGACCACCCCAGTTGAAACGCTCCGCCCTGGTAGTGTGGTGACTCGTACAGGTTGTCGCCGATGACCCTCGGCACGATGGTCTTGAGATATTTGCTGCCCATCGCCGCTGCCTGCCACTGCACGTTCCCCACATACGACGGCCCCGACATGCCCACGTTCCCATCACACCACGGCTGCTTGCCTATCCACTCCACCGTATCGTGACCGTCGTTAAACTCGTTCACCCAGGGGTAGAATTCCCCTTCCGAATCGTGCCGTCCACGCACATCCTGTGCCACGAACACATACCCGTTCTGGGGATAGAACGTCCCCGGCTTGGTTATCCACGTCGCCATGTTGTTGTACGGCGTTCGGGTCAGCACCACCGGCCACGGCCCCTTGCCTTCGCGCGGAAAGTAGATGTCCGAGGACAGGTTCACACCATCCCGCATCGGCGTTTTGACGTCGTATTGCACCCTGACACCAGCTGGCAAAAACAGGTTTTGGGACATGTGACCCTCCTTAAATATGTGACTGGTTAGCTCTTCAGTACGCCTTCGCGGACGAACACCTCGGCCAT
>JAQBWG010000228.1 GCA_027625225.1 Chloroflexota bacterium
CGTACGGAAACCACTTGGGGTTCCAGCTACTTTCCTCGGCATTGAAAAGCTGGCCCAGGTCGTTCAAGGGCGGCGGCGAGATATCGTTGACGTGCTGCAGAATGGCCCGCTCGTCGGGATGCGGGGTATAGGGATACCCCTCGTCCCACGAAACCCCGTACAGGCGCAACGCCAGTGCCAGTCCAACGATAAGCACAAGCACAAACGCAGCCAATCTCCCGGGAGTAACCCCCGGCAGGTAACGTCCGAATCGCGATGGCTCGGCTCTTAGCGTCATATCTCAAGCATTCTACGGGATTCGCGCCGATACAGTTTCAGATATGTTGTCCCCTAATCGCTAAAACCCCCCAGGTTTGACACTCCACCCACCGAGGAATAGAATCGGAGAGGACGTATTTAGCAGTCCATCATCGGACGGATAGCCTGATACACGTCCCCGGAGCCCCTTCAGGAGGTCGGTTATGTCGCCTAAAGCATTCATCCTCATCGAAACCGGAGTAGGCAAGACGCGCAGCGTCAGCAAGGCCCTTGCCAATCTCAACGGTATCGCGAGCGTTGACGCCGTCACCGGCCCCTACGACATCGTTGCCGTCGTCACTGCCCCCGACCTCAACTCGGTCGGCGAACTGGTCACCAACAACGTGCATACTATTGACGGCATCGTGCGCACCGTCACCTGTCTGTCGGTTAGCGATACAAGCTAATCGGATATCCATTGACCATAACAAGCGCCCCGATGTGTCGGGGCGCTTTATTTTTGCCTCGCACATCCCGGCGTGCATAATATGAACCCGTGGTGACCTATTGACCGATTCCATCATCGTTGACGGCCTGAGCAAACGCTTCAAAAACCTTGAAGCCGTTCGTGACGTTTCGTTCTCGGTAAAAGAAGGCGAGGTTTTCGGCTTCCTCGGCCCCAACGGAGCGGGCAAGACCACCACCATCAACGTCCTCTGCACCTTGTTGAAGCCTAGCGGCGGCAGCGCGCAGGTCGCCGGATTCGACGTTGTCCGCCAGCAAACTCAGGTTCGCCGTTCCATCGGCTTGGTCTTTCAGGACACCACCCTCGACGAATACCTCACAGCCGAGCAGAACCTCCGATTTCACGCCTATGCCTACGGAGTCTCCCGAAAACTCACCAACTACCGCATCGAAGAGTTGCTCAAACTTCTGGAACTGTGGGACCGGCGCAAGCAGTCCATCCGCGAATACTCCGGCGGTATGAAACGCCGCCTCGAGCTTGCTCGCGGACTTCTCCATCACCCTCGCGTGCTGTTTCTGGATGAACCCAGCCTCGGCCTTGACCCCCAGGCCCGTCACAAAATATGGGAGTATGTCCTCGACCTGCACCGGAACGACGACACCACTATCTTCATGACCACCCACTACATGGATGAAGCCGAGCACTGCGACCGCATAGCTGTAATAGATAACGGCGGCATCATCGCATTGGGAACCCCCGAAGAGCTAAAGCGCAAAGTGGGTGGTGACGTCATCACCCTTAAATCAAATGACAAAGAATCTATACAGAAAGAACTACGCGAAAAGTACTCCATCGAATCGGAACTCAAAGATGATGCAATCACCTTCACCGTGTCCGAAGGAGACAAATTCCTGCCCGAATTCGTCCGCGCGTCCACCCAGCCCATGCAGTCCATATCGATACGCAGGCCAACGCTCGACGACGTGTTTTTGAAGCTCACCGGCCACGCCATCCGCGACGAAGCAGCCGACGCCCAGGTAAACCTGCGAGGCGGCAAGTGGGGGTCGCGGCGGCGATGAACGACTTCGTCCGTGGGGTATGGGTCGTCGCCTATCGGGAATTCCTGCGGCTGCTGCGAGACCGCGCCCGTTTCGTCTCCGCCTTCGCTATGCCACTATTGTTCCTGGTCATCTTCGGCGCGGGGTTCAACCGCTCGGTAGGACCGCTGTCCGAAGACGTCGACTACATTAAGTTCGTCTACCCCGGCCTCATCGCTCAGACCGTGTTCATGGTTTCCATGTTCGCCGGACTTTCGGTGGTGTGGGACAGAGAATTCGGATTCCTGCGTGAACTGCTCATCGCCCCCATCAGCCGTAGCAGCATCGTGTTCGGCAAGATACTTGGAGCCGCGGGCATTGCAGTGTTCCAAGGCCTGCTCATGCTGGTGCTCGCCCCCGTCGTCGGCGTCCCGCTGAGCGTACTCACCGTGCTCAAACTCGCCGTCCTGCTCATCGTCCTCTCCGTCTCGTTGTCCAGCATCGGCATGGCATTGGCAAGCAGGCTGCGGACACAGCAGGGCTTTCAGATATTCATCCAGATATTCATGTTCCCCGCGGTGTTCATCTCCGGCGTTCTGTTCCCCGTAAACGACGTGCCCCGGTGGCTTGAAGTCGTATCTAAAGTCAACCCTCTCACCTACGGCGTCGACGCGGTGAGACAGGTGTTTCTGACCAGTCAAACAGTGACCGTCGCCAGCGGTGAGCCGCCCATCCTGGGCATCGTGTTCTTCAGCCACACTACGACCGTGTTCATAGACATAGCCGTGCTGGGATTATTCGGAGCGGCGATGTTTTTCATCGCGCTGTGGATGTTCAACCGTCAGGCTTAAAAAAACGGGATAAAACTGGTTGAAAAATGATGTCTTCCGCCGGGTAGCTGACTAGGGCGAGAGGGCGGCGGTTACGTCGTCGGCGGGTTTTTCGAGAGTGTGCCCCCTGTAGCTGCAAATGATGTCTCTTTGTTGTTCCTGGAGTGTGCGGGCGGTGGTCATGCGGTTGCCGGATGATGCCCCAGCGTGTCATCCAGGATAGGGCTGGAGATTAGCGGGTTAGAGTGGCGGGCGGCGTTGTGAGGCGTCGGTGGCGCGTTCGAGGGCGGCGGCAACGTGGAGAAGGGTCGGTTCGGAGAAGTGGCGGCCGATGAGTTGGACGCCGACGGGCAGGTTGTCTTTCGTCCAGCCGAAGGGGACGGAGATGGGGGGGG
>JAQBWG010000229.1 GCA_027625225.1 Chloroflexota bacterium
AGCACCACGTAGGTGAACACTTCGGTCACCGCCCCCCTGCCCAGCTGCCAGGCCACGCCCGCGATAAGCCCCACCGACGCCGCGTTGATGCCGTCTAGCGCCGCGCCCACCAGCCGGTTGCTGCGGGCCAGCGGCAGCAGCCGGTCGAGCACCGCCACGAACGCGAACGAGGGCAGGAATATCGCCACCGTCGCCAGTATCGCGCCGGGCCAGCTTCCCACCACGTAGCCGATGAACGTCGCGGTCGTGGACACCGGCCCCGGCGTGAGCTGGCCCACCGCCACCGCGTCGATGAGCTGCCGGTCGGTCAGCCAGCCCAGCCGGTCGACGAAGTCTGCCCGCACGTAGGCCAGCAGCACGTACCCGCTGCCGTACAGCACCGCGCCTATCTTGAGAAAGTTCAGGAACAGCGCCACCAGGCTGAACCCAGGCACCGTGGCCGCGGGCAGCGAGGGCAGCGCCCCGAACACCGGCGCCAGCAACGCAGACGACGCCACGCTCTTCGCCCACCGCCTGCCGAAATGCACGGCTACTGACACCGCGCCACCGCCGAACAGCAGCGCGATCTCGTTGACGCCAACGAGGTAGAGGGCGACGGCCGCGCTGCCGATGGCGAGCTGCGCCCAGTCCTTCGCCGCCTTGGGCGCGAGCGCCAGCAGCGCCACGATGACGATGGCCACCATGACCGGCTTGATGCCGTACAGCACCCACTCCGCCTGAGGCGTGGAGCCGTAGCGGACGTACACCACGGCGAGGGCGAGGACGATGAGGGTGGCGGGCAGGATGAACAGGCTCCCCGCCGTGAGCAATCCCTTCCACCCTGCCCTGCGGTTGCCCAGCAGGATCGCCATCTCGGTGGAGTTCGGACCGGGGATAATGTTCGTCGCGCCGATGGCGTCCAGGAACTCCTGGTCGGTCATCCAGCCCTTGCGCCGCACCACCTCGTCGCGCATCAGCGCGATGGGCGCGGCGGGGCCGCCGAACGCCGTCAGCCCCAGCCGCAGGAACAGCATCGCCACCTCGCGGAGCGGGCTGCGTTCGGGCACCTTCGGCCGGGTTGATGTCTCGTCGGGTGTCATGCGGTTCACACCGCATCGAAGATTATCATAACGAGTTCACGGGATAGTTAACACGCCGTTAACGGTGCTACACTCCCCTGAATTCGAACACGCGAGGTGCAGCATGAAGGGAGTGGTCACCACGCCCCAGCCCTGGGCCGCCGAGGTGGGCGCGCAGGTGCTGGAGGCGGGAGGCAACGCCTTCGACGCGGCAGTGGCGTCGGCGTTCATGCAGTGGGTGTGGGACCCCTTCATGTGCGGCCCCGCCGGAATGGGCGTGGGACAGGTCTTCCACGCCGCTACCGGCGAGCACAAGGTCATCGACTTCAACGCCCGCGCGGGGTCGAAAGTGCGCTCCGACATGTGGGCGGGCGATGTGAAGTCGCGCACCGAGGTGTCGCACCTGTTCGTGTTCGACGACTGGCGCAACGAGGTCGGCCACACCTCGGTGATGACGCCCGGCTCGGTGGCGGCGATGGCGGAAATCAACCGGCGCTGGGGCACCATGCCCTGGGGCGAGTTGCTCCAGCCCGCCATCCAGCAGGCCAGGGCCGGCATCCCCGTGCACCCTACCTTGCACGACTGGTTCATCATGCCGCCCTTCGCGGGCCAGCCCGACGCCCTCCAGCGCATCAAAGCGACGGACGAGTGCGCGCGCGTTTTTCTAAAGAAAGACGGCACCCTGCCGAGGTTCGGCGACGTCATTGGCATGTCCGACATGGCGAACACCCTCGACGCCCTCGCCCGCAAAGGCCCGCGCGAGTTCTACGAGGGCGACCTCGCCCGCGCCATGGCCGACGACATCCTCAAGAACGGCGGCTTCGTGACCTACGATGACCTCAGCGCATACACACCGCGCATCCAGGAGCCACTCTGGGGCACCTACCGCGACAACCGCGTGGCAACCGTACGTCCGTCCCACTCCGGCATGACCCTGCTGCAACTGTTCGCGCTGGTCGAGCCGTTCGAGCTGTGGAAGAAGCAGCACGGCAGCGCGGACATGCTGCACGTGGTCGCCGCCGCGATGTCGCTGGCTCACCGCGACCGTCTCGAACACAACGCCGACCCCGAGTTCGCCGATGTCCCCGTAGAGAAGATTCTCAGCAAAAAGCACATCGGGGAGCAGCGCCAGCGCATCCGGGAGTGGCGCAAGGGCGGGACGGGAGCAGGCGTGGAAGCCGGACACACGACCAACGTCTGCGCGACCGACGAGCAGGGCAACATGGTCGCCCTCACCCATACGCTGGGCTGGGCCTCCGGCGCGGTCACGCCCGGCCTCGGCTTCGTCTACAACAACTCCATGAACCTGGCCGACCCCACGCCGGGCAGGCCGAACTCCATCGCGCCGGGGAAGTCGCGGGGCAGCAACATGATTCCGTCCATGGTCTTTAAGGACGGTAAACCGTTCCTGGCCGTCGGCGCGCTGGGCGGCGCGGTCATCATCAGCGCCGTGTTCCAGGTGATGCAGAACGTGCTGGACTTCGGCATGACGCTTACCGAGGCGACGGCCGCACCGCGCATCCACTGCGAGGGCGGCAAGGTGTTCGCGGAGGCGCGACTGCGGAGCGACGTGGAGACGGCGCTGGAGGCGAAGGGACACTCTGTGAGTCGCGAGGTGTTCGCCTACAGTCCGATACAGGCGCGCTCCCAGGCGGTGATGCGGCGGGACGACGGCAGCTTCGACGCCGGTTCCGACCCGCGCGCGGGCGGTGGCGGCGTCGCCTACTCGCAGAGGTAGAGATAGACGGGATGAAATTTCCCCCCATTAGTCCAGAGCTGATAGGTGGACTCGTTATGGCCGGGATAACGTTGGGTGCAACGATTCCACTCGGCATATGGGAATCAGCCGAGGATTTCTTTGTAGGCCCTTTTTTCGGCTTCCTTG
>JAQBWG010000230.1 GCA_027625225.1 Chloroflexota bacterium
CGACCGAGCTGCGGGAGATGATCGGCGAACTCAAAGGCCGGATTCGCGCCCGCTATGGTTTCGACGTCGAGGAAGAAGTGCAATACGTCGGAGAGTTTTGAGCTTTGGCTCTTTGGACAACCGGCTCCGGCTCATTTCCGTCCGCGGCTTGATTACGTCCTCGATCGCCGCGCACACGTTCAGCCACAAGCCGCCGACACCACGGCCCACCGGGGTCAAAAAGTTGTGCGCGTGAGCCCATCGCCCGCGGGGGCGGATTTAGGTTCCGTAGTAACCGAAGAACCAGACTAACGCCGCGCCGATGACAGCGCATGCAGCCACGGCGCCAACTACTTCCAGCGCAAGCACTTTCTTTTCCTCGGGCGTGTTTTGATGCTCGACCTGATCAAACATGGTGTCCTCCTCATTTGGCTACCTATCAAGCGACGTCTGGCTACCTATCAAGCGACGTCTGGCTACCTATCAAGCGACGTCTGGCTACCTATCAAGCGAAGTCTGGCTATCTGGCAAGCGAAGGTTTGCTATCTGACGAGCGAATATTTTTACTCGTTAAAGTTATAGTCGTCTTTTACCATGCCTAGGTTACCACATTTGACGTGATGCCGACGCGAAACCGTTTGCGAATCCTTCGAGAGATCAGAAGCCCATCGAAACGGGCTCGGGACAAGAACGCCCTTTTGACACCGGCACTGAGAGGAACAGCCCAGACGGACGTCTGGGCAACCCCAGGCTCACGCCTGGGGTTCTGAGTTTCTTTTTGGGCTTCTGGTGCGAATGGCAGGTCGTCTGCTATTCCACGCTTTGGCAGGCAAGGATGCCCGCCCCACTTTGCGGTCCTGGCAGGCAAGGATGCCTGCCCCACTTTGCGGTCCTGGCAGGCAAGGATGCCCGCCCCACGGTTAGGCGATGTCGCCATGAACGGCGACACGGCACGCTGAAAGCTTGCGCCTCGCCACACGCACGCCGCCATATGCGCCTCGCCGTTATGCGTGCCCGGCGGCCGGCAGGGGCTCGCCGTTTTCTCGTACCCAGTCGGCGTGCAATTGCTGCAACCGCTCGGTCAGCGGCCCGCGCTTCCCTGCCCCAATTTGGCGGCCGTCGACTTCGAGAACTGGCGAAAGCTCGCCCATCGTTCCGGTGGTAAACATCTCGTCAGCGGTGTAGACCTCGCTCAGAGACAGGTTGCGTTCGATGAGGGGAATCCCTTCCGCCCGGGCCATCTGAATGACGACACCACGTGTGATCCCCGGCAAGCAACTGTCGGCATGGGGCGTCAGCACCGTGTCCCGCTTGATTAGGAAAACATTGGTCGCGTTGGTCTCGGATACGAACCCGCCGAGGTCGAGCATCAACGCATCATCCGCGCCCGCATGATTAGCCTCGATCTTGGCCAAGATGTTGTTGATCAGATTGTTGTGGTGAATCTTTGAATCGATACATTGCGGGTTGTTGCGGCGCACGGAAGAGGTGATCAGCCGAATGCCGGACTGCGCGTAAACCGGCGCTTTCCACTCAGCCAGCACAATCAGGCAGGGACCGTATTGATTAAAGTGCGGGCTCATCCCGGAACTCGTTTTCATTCCACGCGTCAGGGTCAGGCGGATATGCACGCCGTCCCGCATACCGTTGGCTCGGAGAGTCTCAAAGATGGCGTTCTTGATTTCGTCGCGCGAAGGCACTTCGGTGAACGCCATTGCGTGGGCGGAGTCGAACAGGCGGTCGAGATGGGCGTCGAGATCGGAGATCCGCCCGTCGTAGACGCGCAGGCCCTCCCAGACCGCGTCACCACCCTGGACGGAGCTATCGAAGACCGAGACTTTCGCGTCGGCGCGCGGGTTTAGTTCGCCGCCAACGTGGATCAGGATGTCAGCGTTACGGGGATCGGGAAGTTGAGTGGCCATGGGCGGAATCCCTATTCTAACCTCGGGTTCCGGCCCTGATCGCATTTCCGTAAAGGAAGTCGTAGTGAGGCTTGCACTCGTCGAGCAACGGCTTCAGCTTCTCGGGGAACGGGCCGGTCTTTTCTTTGTACTCCATGTAGCCGGTGGAACGGTGGATATTGTGGTACCAATGCTTGGCCCAGGAGCCGTCTTCTGGTTTGGGACCGGCGGGCCAATCGAGCATAGCTTCCTCGAACGGCAGCTCGATTCGACGGCACAGCTCGCGCAGCACGCCCTCGGGATCAAGCAGCAATTCCTTGGCGGCCAGCACCGGCGGATCTTGGCCCAGCGCGCGCAAATCCTTGAGAAGCGCGCTTTGCATGCCCAGGCCGGTGTCCCGAAGGATGGGTGCTTTGACCTGATTCACCAGGGAGGGCAGCATCTGCTCGGGGTCCCTGATGAGCAGCACGTTCACCGTCGCTGCAAGGAAGTCGCGGTCCAGGCCAAGCAGATGATGGGCCATTTGCTTCATGAAGAGCACCGGCCGGTTACAGGGGCCCAGAACTACATCGCGGACGACACGCTCGGCATCGAGGTCGAGGGTTTTGAGCAACTCGTCACGGCCCGGCTGCTCGGCCCGTGACACGTGTAAGTAGTGCCCATAAAGAGGCTCGTCCAGCACGCGGGTGTCTCTGCGCTGGCGGAAGGAGTACATCAGGGCCGTGGAAACGTTGCGGGGACCCGACCACAGGCAGAGTCTGGTGGTGTCTCTCATCCTTTTTGAGTAGATTACCAGGATTTGAATAGCTTGCGAGGAATAGTTTGCGCGGAATACCTTGCGCGGGTGAATATCGCGCTCGCATCAAATCGCCTGCGCGTGTCCAGGCAGCCCAAATCTTGCGGCCCTCAATCCGCCAGCAGTTTGACCGAGAAACGCACGGCGAAAGTGCTTGGCGGATTTCATCTTGGAGCTCCGATCCGCGGTTCGGGCTCTATTCTATCCTGGATTGGATATGTCACACTAAGTGACTCAGCTACATAAGT
>JAQBWG010000231.1 GCA_027625225.1 Chloroflexota bacterium
CACCGACGGCCAGGGCGGCGGCCCGCCCACCGGAATCTTTCCCGACAGCTCGGACGATATCTGGCGCAAGGAGTTCGGCGAGTTCCTGGATAGGGACGGCCAGATTCAACCTCGCTACGGCTGTGTCGCCATTCGCTCCGGCGGCAAGACCGTGCTCGTTGACACCGGACTATACGGTCAGGACGGGACCCTTTTACAGGAAATGAACAAAAAGGGTGTGAGCCTTGATGATGTGTCGGTGGTTGTTATGACCCACCTCCATCCCGACCACGTCGGATGGAATCTTACCAACGGCAAGCCAACCTTTCCCAACGCCCGCTACTTGGTGCCGGAGCAGGACTACCGGCATTTTGCAGACACGGCACATGTTGAAGAACAGGTCGTGCCTTTGGAGAGGCTGCACGTCATGGAGCTGGTTACCGGCGAGCACAAAGTCACCGACGAGCTTATTACGGTTCACACACCGGGTCATACACCCGGCCACATCTCCCTCGCTATCAACTCCGGTGGAAAGAAAGGCTTCATCCTCGGCGATGTCGCCCACTCGCCCGCCCAGGCACATTACACCGACTGGAGCCCCAGCTTCGATACTGACAGAGACCTTTCTCGCACAACACGGCACAAAGTCTTCGACATGCTGGAAAAAGACGGCCTGCCCGTCTCCGCCGGTCACTTCCCTGGTACCGGCTTCGGCAAACTCGTGCGGCAGGGTGGACGGCGCATCTGGCAGGTCATCTAGGTTTCGATTTCAACATATGACGCCCGACGAACGTGTTTTCATTGCCCGCCACCGTGTCGCCCGGCTGGCCACCGCCGATACTGGCGGCCGCCCGTACGTCATCCCCATGTGCTACGCGCTCGACGACGACGTGATCTATTCCGCGCTCGACTTGAAGCCGAAACGGGTCGAAGCTTTGAATCTCAAGCGGGTGCGTAACATCTCGGAGAATCCGTCCGTGGCCCTCGTCATCGACGACTACTCCGAAGACTGGGACACCCTCGCATACGTGCTGGTGCACGGCACTGCATCGTTAGTATTATCGAAAGAAGAACAACAGCAGGCCGAACGCCTCTTGCGCGATAAGTATCCGCAGTATGAAAGTCTGCTGCCCCAAGGAGCGCCCGTGTTGCGCATAGAAATTGAACGTGTCAAAAGCTGGGGAGCCATTGAGAATCGGAAAGGATGAATACATGCGAAAAGTAATCGTTACCAGTCTTGAAAACCTCCAGCAGGGCGTTGAGACAGCAAACGCAACCTTCATCGCCGACGAGCCTGTAGAGGACGGCGGCGACGACAAAGGGCCGACCCCCTACGACCTGCTGCTCTCCGCCCTCGGCACCTGAACCTCCATGACTCTCCTGCTGTACGCACGGAGAAAGGAATGGCCGGTCAAGTCGGTAAAAGTCGAGGCTACCCACGACAGGGTGAATTGCAAGGAACTGGGCGACTGCGAGGACGGCGTTGAGAGCATGGTGGACATGTTTCGGGCCGAGATCACCATCGAAGGCGACCTGACCGAGGAGCAACGCCAGCGCCTCGAAAAAATCGCCGCGATGTGCCGCGTACACAAGACACTAACCGGCTCACCACGCATCGAAGAAACGGTTCGACTTGCCTGACCCTGCGTTGCCTCATTCCAGTGCAACGGCATACAATGCGGGGCGCAGTTAGACGAAGATGATATCCGAGGAGCAGTACCGATGGGTGTGATTAAACGTAAGGACATCAAGTTGGACGAGTCGAGCCCCAACCTCAAGCGGCTCACCCTCATCAGCGACCAGCATGGCGCGGGCTACCTTACGTTCGGCGAACTCATCATCGCCCCCGGCAAATCCGTCCCATTGCACACCCACCCGACGCACGAAGAAGGCATGTACTCTCTCGACGGAGACCTTCAGTACATCCTCGGCGATGAGACGGGTGTACTCGGCAAAGGCGACGCCATGCTCGCTCCCGCCGGACTGAAGCACAAAATCACCAACGCCAGTTCCGAACCGCGCAGGGTCATGTTCATCTTTCCCACCACGAACGTCAAACGCGAGGTTCTACCCGAGTAAGTCGTAAGGGTAGCGAGCAAAGAGGCGACTACCGCCAGTGCGGATACAATCCCAGCCAGTCGCTTAAAATCTGCGTATCGTGAGGAAAGGGCAGGGGAGGCAGCTTCCCTAAAGAGAACCAATCCACCTCCTCCGCATCGTACCCCGCACGCAAGCCACCGCCCGTGATGCGCGCGTCGTACACTGCCAGCACCACGTGACTCTCCGCCCTCGAATACAGCCCCACCATCGTGTTCAGTTCCACCACAAGCCCCGTCTCCTCCTGCACCTCGCGCACCGCCGCCTGCTCCACCGACTCGCCCCTGTCCACGTAACCGGACGGGAACGCCCATGCTCCCAGCGCTGGCTCCACGCCGCGTTTCACCATAAGCAGCCGCCGTTCTTCCCCGATAAGCACCACCGCAGCCAGCTTGGGGTCGAGGAACACCACGTGGCCGCATTCGGCGCAATGCTGACGCGTCTTACCCTCGATAGATGCCTCGCTCAAGCGGTTGCCGCAGTGCTGGCAGAATTTGATACCGTGCTGCATATCCCCCATCGTAGTGAGCGAACAAAGCCTTGTCCAGCGGCCCACCTGATATAATCCCAGCGGTCGCTCACGAGCCCGTGTTCGGCCCTATGCAAGATTCGAGAGGAGACCACCTTGGCAGAACTACGCAAGAACAAGGCAAAGGAAAAACTGGCGAAGGGCGGCATCGTATCCGTGCCTATGGGCCCCGCCACCCCCGAGTTGCTGGAGCACTTTGCCCAGTTGGACTTTGATGCCCTATGGATTGAAGCCGAGCATGGCGACGTTGACTTCGCCGACATCCCCGATCTGACCCGCGCCTGCGACATCTGGGGCAAGGCCTA
>JAQBWG010000232.1 GCA_027625225.1 Chloroflexota bacterium
GAGCCGCTAAAGCTGGAAATCATCAACGACCTCCCCGACGACGAAGTCATCTCCACCTACAAGCATGGCGACTTTGAAGACCTCTGCGTTGGCCCACATATCGAGTCCACCGGCAGGATACCCGCCTTCAAACTCCTCAGCGTGGCCGGAGCATACTGGCGCGGCGACGAAAACCGCCCCATGCTCCAGCGCATCTACGGCACCGCCTTTGAATCCCGCGACGCCCTCAAAGAACACCTCGCCCGCCTCGAAGAAGCCAAGCGCCGCGACCACCGCGTGTTGGGACGCGAACTCGACCTCTTCTCCGTCCACGAAGAAACCGGCCCCGGTCTCATCGTCTGGCACCCCAAGGGCGGCAGAGTGCGCGGCATCGTCGAAAACTTCTGGAAAGAAGAGCACTACAAAAACGGCTACGAAATTATCTACACCCCGCACGTAGGACGCGGCGTCCTCTGGCAAACCAGCGGCCACCTCGACTTCTACAAAGAAAACATGTTCCCCGTCATGGACGTAGACGAACAGGAATACTACCTCAAGCCCATGAACTGCCCGTTCCACATCCTCTACTACGCCAACGCCACCCGTAGCTACCGTGAACTGCCCATCCGTACCGGCGAACTCGGTACCGTCTACCGCTACGAGCGCGGCGGCGTGGTGCAGGGTCTCTTCCGCGTGCGCGGCCTCACTCAGGACGACGCCCACATCTTCTGCCGGCCCGACCAGGTCGAACAAGAAGTCAACGGCGTCCTCGACCTCACCTTCCACTTACTCCACAGCTTCGGTTTTGAGGAACTGGAGATTCGCCTCTCCACCAAGCCGGAAAAGGCCGTCGGCCTCGACGAACAATGGGACTTCGCCACCGAGTCGCTCCGGCGCACCCTCGAATCCCGCAACATCGAATACGAGGTAGACGAGGGCGGCGGCGCCTTCTACGGCCCCAAGATAGACATCCACATCCGCGACGCCATCGGCCGACTCTGGCAGTGCACCACCGTCCAGTTCGACTTCAACCTGCCCGAGCGTTTCGGCCTCACCTACATCGGAGAGGACGGCAAAGAACACCAACCCTATATGATTCACCGTGCCCTGCTCGGTTCCCTGGAACGCTTCATGGGCATACTCATCGAGCACTATGCCGGCGCGTTCCCCGTATGGCTCGCCCCTGTACAAGCCGTCGTCATCCCCATCGCCGACCGCCACAACGACTACGCCCAGCAGGTTGGTGAACAACTGAAAAAAGCGGATATCCGCGTGCAGGTGGACGACCGCAACGAGCGTATGAACGCCAAGATTCGTGATGCCCAGCGCCAGAAAGTCCCCTACATGCTCGTCGTCGGCGACCGCGAGGCCGAAGCCAACGCAGCGGCGGTTCGGCTTCGTTCCGGTGAGGACCTCGGCGCAACCCCAATTGACGAAATCGTTTCGAAAATCACCGGAGACATACAAGCCCGTATCTGAAACGAAAGCCCGATTTCAAAACACGCATCGTCCGCGTAACAACCGGCTCGATGCGCACACCACCCATTGCCCGACATACCATCCTATGCTATATTCGGTAGTGTCTATGCCCACCTCGGGCAGGCACACGAGTAGGAGGGAGCCACAACATATCTAAAGAATACCGAATCAATGGTGCCATACGCGTTCCGGAAGTCCTCGTCGTTGACGATGAGGGTAACCAGGTTGGAAAGCTACCGACACGAGACGCCATCAAGATGGCTGAGGAACGGGATCTCGACCTCGTAGAAGTGGCGCCCGCTGCCAGGCCGCCCGTATGCCGGATAATGGACTACGGCAGGTTCAAATACCAGGCAGACCGTAAGGAACGTGAGGCTCGAAAAGTTCAAAAGACCAGAGCCACAAACGACCTCCGCGAGGTTCGGTTCAAAACCAGGATTGGACAGCACGACAAAGACGCCAAAACGAACGTCGTAAGACGCCTGCTGGGCGAGGGCTCCAAAGTCAAAGTCTCCGTTATGTTCCGTGGACGTGAGATTACCCACCCCGAAATAGGTATGAAAGTATTGAAAAGTGTGGCGGACAACCTTGTTGAGGACGCCTTGATGGAAAAGGCCCCGTCGTTTGAAGGACGGTTTCTCACCATGATTCTCGTGCCCAACACCAAGCCGAAAACGGCCAAAGAGGCCACCGCAGCGGATAACGAACAAAGCACTTCGGTAAAGGCCAAGGAGACGAACAGTGCCAAAGCTTAAAACCCACAAGGGAGCCGCCCGGCGGTTCCGGCAAACAGGGACAGGCAAGATTGTCCGCATGAAGGGTGGCCGCAGCCATTTCCGGCGTAAAAAGTCCGCAGCAGCCAAGCGGCTCTTCTCGCGCAAAATCGCAACCTCCCCCGCCGACCAGAAAAAACTCAGACAAGTCTTGCCCTACGGCATAGACAAGTAGGATTCAGGAGAAGTACACGTGGCTAGGATCAAAAGAGGCACAAACAAACGTCGCCGGCACAAGAAAATGCTGGCCCAGGCAAAGGGCCACTATTCTGTCAGGCACAAACTCTATCGCCGGGCGCACGAATCGGTAATCCACGCCCTCCGGTACGCGACACAGCATCGCCGTGAGAAGAAGGGCGATATGCGCAAGCTCTGGCAAATCCGTATTAACGCGGCCGCCAGAATAAATGGTATCTCCTACAGCAGGCTCATACACGGCCTCAAACTGGCAGGCGTAGAGGTCAACCGCAAAATGCTGTCAGACCTCGCTGTACGTGACCCACAGGCCTTCTCCTACGTAGCCGAGCAGGCCAAGACCCAACTGGCAACGGCCACCGCGACAGCAGCCTAGCCTTAACGAAGAACTCAAAAGAAGAGGGCCGCATGAAAATGCGGCCCTCTTCTTTTGTCTCAGCTCTCTGGAAAAACTACTCTAGAACCAGTCGCACATCGTGAGCGA
>JAQBWG010000233.1 GCA_027625225.1 Chloroflexota bacterium
ACCAAGCGGTTCCAGCAGGCCGACCGACCAGGGGCCGGCGGCGACGATGACGGTTTTGGTCGGGATACGGTCGTGGGCGGTGACGGCGGCGGTGACGCGTCCACGCTCGACTTCGATGGCGGTGACGGGGATTCCAGTGCGGACTTCGGCGCCGAGCCGTTGGGCTGCGCTGGCGAAGCCGGTGGTAACGAGGTAGGAGTCGGCGTAGCCGGACTGAGGTTCGTAGGCGCAGACCTCGTCTTCGTCCAAAGCGAACCACTCGGCCATCGCTTCCCTGCCCGACTCGTCGAGAACATCGGTGTCCACCCCTACCCTCTTTTGCAGCGCGACGTTGTGCTCAAGGGCGGCGCGGAAATCTCCGGGGGCGACAAGCAAATAGCCGGTGCGGACGTAGCCGGAGGGCGCGCCGACGATGTCTTCGAAGTGTTGGAGGATTTGAAGACTTTCCCAGGCCATGCGGGCGGTGACTTCGTTGGAGTAGTGGGTACGGAGGATGGCCATGGAGCGTCCGGTGAATCCGCCTGCGATGGGGCCGGAGTCGAGGAGCAAGCTACGCGTCGCGCCGAGGCTGGCGAGGTGGTAGAGGGTGCTGGCGCCGGTGACGCCGCCGCCGATGACTGTTACGTCAGGTTGTTGTGTCATGAGATACCTCAAAGGAGCGGATGCTGCCGCCACCCACAAGATCCTTCGCTACGCTCCAGGATGACAGAGTTCCACAGCTCATGGCGATATTTTACGGGCTGGTGGTATTGACTGCGAGGAAGGTGGCACCAAAGGTAGCCGCGGCGATGAGAATGACGGCGAGGGCGTAGTAGTAACCGACGGGGACGCGACGGAGTCCGAGGAAGGAGAAGGGCCAGGAGACTATCTGGCGGGCGCGGACATCTCCAGACTTGTCGATGAATACCTCCTCTTCGCCGACATCGTCGGAGGCCATGGCGGGGGCGCGGAAGGTGAGCGTGACTTTGAAATAGTCGTCATACTCGTCCACCTCTTTGACTTTGGAAACGATGAGACGGTTGCGCATGCGGCTTTTGTAAGGCGACAGGTCTGTCTGCGCGGTAGACAGGGCGATGATTTCGGCCTGGCTGGCGGTGATACGTGGCGTGCGGGACGGATTGGTCGGCTGAGGCAATGTGGGTGCGTCCCAGGAGACTTCCAGCGGTGTACCGGGTGCGGTGGTCGCGGGTTTATGGACAGCCGGTTCTTCGGGCGCGGAGTGGTGTCCGTGATGGAGCGGCTGGTGTCCTCCTTTGTCCTCGGTGCTTCCTCCAAGGAAGGTGGCGCTGAAGGTGCTGACGAGGTAGCCGTGGATGCGTCGAAGGCTGCGATAAGCCACGAGCACGAAGGCGACGAGCAGGATGATGGGTACCGGTGCGGCGAGCGCGCCGAGGGAAAGCAGGTGGCCAATTAACGGGATGGACCAGAGGGCTATGACCGCGAATATGAGGACGGTGACGGTGTCGCGGAGGATGTCGCGGAGGGCAGTCTGGGCGACTCTGGGGGTGGCGCTGCGTCGAAGCAGGATATAGGTGGCGAAGTCGTCGGTGATGCCGCGCAGGTTCCGCCAGATGGCAACAGCGGAGGGCAGACTGAGGGCGAGGGCGGCGCTGCCGATGATGGTGCCCGTTATCTCGGTGGAGAGGCCGATGTATCCGGCGATGCGCTCGCTGTAGTTGCCGCCTACGGTACCGATGGCAACCAGGACGACGATGATGAGCAGGTTGACGAGGATGGTCGCGCCGTGTTCGCCGACGCCATGGCGCAGCTCAGGGTCCATGGTAAAGCCGACGCGGAGGGTGCGGGTGACGATGGTGACGTCGGAGAGGTAGCGGTGCAGGGTGCGGGGAATCCGTGTTTTGAGGAAGTCTATGACGTTGTCGGAGGAGCGGGCGATATAGGGGTAGACGATGCTGACGAGCAGGGTTGCGGTGGCGACGACCTGGTAGACGGCGCCTCCGATGATGCTGACCATGGCCAGGGAGAACTCACCGGGTTGGGTCATGCCCATGCCGACGCGGAGCGAGGTGCGGGGGTTGCGTCCGGTGAGGAAGGTGCCGGTGGTGTTGCCAAGCATCTTGCCGACGATGAAGACGCCGGAGACGACGAGCGCGGGGATGATGGTGTCGGGGATGGCGTAGATGTCTATCAACATACCGATGGAGACGAAGAAGACGGCGCCGAACATGTCGCGGATGGGCGAGATGGCGTGGGTGACGGACTCGGCTTCTTCGGTGTCGCCGATGCTGGCTCCGATAAGGAAGGCTCCCGCCGCTGCAGACAGGCCGAGGGTCTGTCCTAACAGGGCGAGCGAGAAGCACAGGGCGAGGCTGACGAGCATGAGCACTTCGAGGGAGTTGAAGCGGGCGGCGAACTTCACCAAGCGATGGACGATGAGCGCGCCGAAGGCGAGGGCGGCGAGTCCGAAGATGGCGAGTTTGCCCATGAGGGTGCCAACCTCGGCAGCACTGATGCTTTCGATGCCTGTGCTGTTGATACCGGCAAGGAGGGTGAGGAGGATGACGGCGGCGAAGTCTTCGACGACGAGGATGCCGACGATGAGACGGCCAGCGGTGGAGGTGAGACGGCCGGTGTCGATGAGTACTTTGACGAGGATGGCGGAGCTGCTGATGGACATAGCGGCGCCAAGGAAGATGGATTCGAGGGACGTCCACCCGAGGAGGCGGCCGATCTGGTAGCCGACGGCAAGCATGAGCAAGATTTCGATGGAGCCGATGAGGAGCACAGCAGCGCCGACCTGACGGATGCGGCGCCATCCGAATTCGAGGCCGACGGTGAAAAGCAGGATGACCAGGCCGAGTTCGGCGAGGAGCCGGATGAGTTCTACGTCCTCTACCGGCGCGATGGGGAAAGTGAAGGGGCCGATGAGGATGCC
>JAQBWG010000234.1 GCA_027625225.1 Chloroflexota bacterium
GTCGTTCTGGGCCTCGATGTATAGCTCCGTATAGCTGCTTTCGCGTGTTGCGCCACTATCCGTGAAGACGCGGGCCAATCCCTGGGCAACGAGCTCCGCGCCGAAGTCGGCCCCGTCGAACTCGACATAGGCAAGCAGGCGGCCGAACGTGTCACGCACCGGCACCCACTCGTCGTACACAAGTGTCACCCTCTGCCCCAGCAGATAGGTGTTGGTGAACTCGGATGCAGCGGCTCCCCAACGGTCAAGGCAGTCCAGATTGGTTATGTTGCCGTATTCGAGCGACCGGTTCTGTCCATCCGTTTCGGGGGTGTCTATACCCAGCAGACGGATGCGTTGGAACGAACCGTTCGGGAACTCGGCGTCTATCGTGTCGCCGTCTATAACACGGGCGACCACTACTTCACGTCCTGCGGGCGGGCCAGTAGAACTCCCCTGCAAGCGTACCTGCGGCACGAGCGTGGGCGTCGCCTGGACGCGGCTTCGTGAACGCGGGAGGTTAGGGTCTGGCGTAGGCGTCAACCGCTTGATTGCTGCTTCAAGAGCATCTTCGAGAGCGGGCTCGGTTTCGGGATTAACGGGTTGAATAGGCGCGCGTCGCTCCTCGTCTCCGCATGCAGCCATCACAAACAACACAGCAAGCAGAGCGGGAAGCAGAATGAGCTTTATCTCGCCCATCAAATCGAGGCTACACCTTCGTTGAAGTAGGCAGAGGCGCGATTGCAAGCTCTTCGACTGCAACCGGTTGCACCTGCCATCCGAACGCATCTGCCAATCGTTGCGTGAGCACGGACGCTACTTGAGCGACATCGGCAATCCCTGCTTCGCGTTCCATGGACGTAGTGCGGCTACCGGGCAGGCCGCAGGCAACGATGTGCTCGAAGTAGGACAGATCGGGCGCTACATTGAGGGCGAAGCCGTGGGTGCTTATGCCGCGGCTGATGTGCAGGCCTATGGCGGCGATCTTCGCGTCGCCCACCCACACGCCGGTCGGGCGCTCTTCCCATTCCCCGGTGATGCCGAAATTGGCGAGCATGGCGATGAGCGCCTCCTGAATCTTGTGCACGAACGCGACCGGCCCGCCGTGGGTGCGTACGTCCACGATGGGATAGCCAACGAGCTGGCCGGGGCCGTGGTAGGTCACCTCGCCTCCCCTGTCGGTTTCATGCACCGTCACGCCCAGTTCCCGAAGGCGTTCGGTTGGCGACAGGATGTCCGTCATCCGGCCGCGCCGTCCCAATGTGAACACGTGCGGATGTTCAAGCAGAAGCAGCACACCGGGGAGCTCGCCGTCGGCCACGCGCTGCGCGAGTTGCTTTTGCAGTTCGTACGCGGCGGCGTACTCGACACGGCCAGGTTGGGCTACGAGGCAGGTGTTCATGGCACCTATCTTATCCGACCCATCAAGGGCAGCGAGTTAGATAGGCGTGTCGGGGCCGATGCCTTCCACTCGCTGTTTAAGGGCCTGAAGGAACGCGCCCGCTTCCGCGCCGTCCATGACCCGATGGTCGAAACCAAGCACCATGTTCATGATAGGCCGTACCGCGATTTCATCGCCGACCGCGACGGGCCGCCGCACGATGGCTTCAGTGGTAAGGATGGCCGCCTGTGGGTGATTGATGAGCGGCTGCGACGCGACGGATCCGAGCGCACCGGTATTGTTCACCGTGAACGTGCCGCCCTGCACATCCTGCAGAGCAAGCCTATTGTTCTTGGCTTTCTCCGCGAGGTCGTGCAATTCTTTGGCGATGTCGGTAATAGATTTTGTGTCGGCATCGCGGACGACGGGCACGACCAGTCCGGCGGGCGCGGCCACGGCGACGCCGATGTTGATGCGCTTCTTAGCCACGATGTGGTCGCCGCCCCAGACAGAGTTGAGCAGGCGGTGCTCTTTCAGGGTATCGGTGACGGCCTTGAGCACGAAGGCAAGATAAGTGATGGGTACGCTTTCGCGCTGCTGAAAGTCTTCTTTGGCGGCGTCGCGGCGGGCCACGAGACCGGATACGTCCACCTCGACGAGGCTCCAGACGTGAGGAATCTGCGTTGCGCTTTTGACCATGTGGTCGGCTATGCTGCGGCGGACGGGTGAGACGGGCATGCGCTCGTCGCCGTCGGCGAACGGGGAAGGCGGTGGTGCAGGCGCGGCGGGCTTTTCGGCGATGTGGGCTTCGATGTCCTGACGGGTGATGCGGCCGCCGATGCCGGTGCCGCTGATTTTGGAGGGGTCGAGGTTGTACTCGGCGGCGAGGCGTTGCACGGCGGGCGAGAGACGCGTGGGCGTGCTTGGCAGTGTGCCTGCGGGTATGCTCTGGGTTGCTTTGGATGTTGCCTTTGCAGGGGGTGGTTTTGCGGGAATGCCGGATGGCGGGGAGGCGGATATGACGCCGCCGGAGCCGGTCGGGCCGACGGGTGCAACGTCTTTCAGGAGTGTGCCTATCCTATCTGGCGATGATGCCCCCGGGGATGTCTCTTGTTGTCCCTGAGTGTGTCCTTCCGGAGCGGGGGCGGATGCCTGTTGCTGCTCCGTCTCGTTTTCTACGGCTATTTCGGCGATGATGGTGCCCATGGGGACGGTCTCACCCTCGGGAATTACGATGGCGGTGAGCTTGCCGGAGACGGGCGAGGGCATCTCCATGTTGACCTTGTCGGTGATGATTTCGACGAGGGGGGCGTACTTTTCGACCTCGTCGCCGACCTGCTTAAGCCAGCGGGCGATGGTGCCCTCGGTGACGGACTCGCCGACGTGAGGTAGTTCTATCTTCATCAGTATGCCGCCAGTTGCCGGATGGCGTGGGAGATTTTTTCTGTATCGAGCATAAACATACCTTCGAGGGGCGGGCTGTAGGGCATGGCGGGGACTTCAGGCCCC
>JAQBWG010000235.1 GCA_027625225.1 Chloroflexota bacterium
GATGGGTGCGTTGCGGCACGGCGTCATTATTACAGCGAGAAGTATACGCTCGCGCTTTCCTTCGGCAAGCTCAGGACAGGCTACGCTCAGTACGAATGGGTTTGAAGGCAGCATTTAAGATTAGACGTTCAGGCGAACTATGCTTCCACTAGCGAAAAGCGAGCCGACTTCTAGGTTCAAGGGGTCGCAGGCGTACAGTTCCGGCGGTACGCCGATGTCGGCAAGGAACAGTTCTCCGACGAAGTTTGACGCGTCAGGATTGCGAAAGCCGGTCTTGGGCAGGGCAAGGGTGAGGGTCGCCGAGGCTCGGATGGTGTTCGCGCTGGGGATGCCGGTGGTGGCATCGAGCCCGGAGGGGACGTCGAGCGCGAGGATGGGCATGGAGGGTGGTGCGCTGTTGGCCCAACGAATCAACTCGGCGTAGGGTGGGCTAGGGTTGCCTTTGAGACTATAGCCAATGAGACCGTCAATGATGAGGTCGTATGAGGACGGCGAGCCAGCGGTTTGGATGAATCCTACGGATTCCGATATGACGCGGAAGGTACGGAGTTGTTGCGCCGGGACGGGATGGAGGTCGGTTTCGGGTTTCGCGAGGAGCAGGTGGACGTGTGCGCCGAGGTTGTGAAGCCAGCGGGCCGCAACGAGCGCGCCTCCGGCGTTGCCGCCGGTTCCGACAAGCACTGCGATGCGCTTTTGGGACGCGTTGCCTTGGAGAAACTCAATACGAGCTAGTTCAGCGAGCGCTTGGCCGGCGTGTTCCATCATCTGGATGAGTTCGATGTGGAATTCTTCAGTCATTAGCCGATCCACTTCGACCATTTGAGGCACGGTGATGTAGGGGACGGTGATTTGGCGGTTCACGATGTTCATCGCCTAGTTAACGGCCATCGAGTCTTTTCAATTGTGGAGGTCAATCGCCGGGGCGTCTTGGGAAGCTGGTCGTTCCCGTTACGGAGCCGGGGTGCACGTGGGCGTCGGAGCGGGAACGTCTAAGCGCTTCCCCTACTTCTTCGTAGTTCTCTCCGTTAGCTACGGCGTATTCGTACCACTGGGCTTCGCAGCCAAAGGCTGTGCAGGCTAGGTCTATCCGAACCCATTCGTCTTTTTGGTCTGGCAATGAGGACTCTCCCTTCGACGGTGGCGGATGGTGTGGGGTCTATTCTGGGCAACACGTGAGGCTGCGTCAAACATATGGGCAAAAAGGAAACTGCCCCCGCGGTGGTTGCTGCAGGGGCAGTTTCGGTGGTTGGAGGAGAAGATTTCTAGGTTATTTCTCTATCCATGTGCCCGCGAAGTAGGGGAACGCCTTGACGTGGTAGTTCTGTAAATCGGCACGGTGCGGATAGAGGCTGTAGAAGATGCCGAGATAGGCGATTTCTACCTGTTCGTAAAGCTTGATCTGCAACTCGTCGAGCAGAGCCATCTTCTTTTCGGGGTCGGTCTCCTTGGCCCAGGCTATGCGCAGTTCCTGGACGCCGGGAATCTTGGGCCAGAAGTTGGTGTCGGCGGCGGCGGCTTCGTCGGAGATGGGGTCGCCGCAGCACCAGTGCACCGTCCAGCTTGCGAGGGCGTTCCAGTTGTCGGTCTTGGTGGTGAAGGTGGTGACGACGGTTGCCCAGTCGTTGGCGGGCATGTCGACGGTGAAGCCTATCTGTTCCAGTTCCTGCTTGATAACGAAGCCAGTCGGGGTGATGGTTGCGTAGTCTGTCGGGTTGAGCAGGACGATGGTCTCGCCGTCGTAGCCGGAGGCGTTCATGAACTCTCTCGCTCTGGCTTTGTCGTTGCGGTTGTAGTATTCGGCTCCAGCGTCGCTTTCCAGCGGGGTGCCGCAGTAATAGATGGCTGCGCAGACGGTCCAAAGGTCGCTGGGCCCAAGGCTTGCCATGACGTCGGCGACGTTGATGCCGGTGGCGACGGCCTGGCGTCCGGCGATGGCCTGTGCGGTGAGGCGCTGGCCTGCGGGGGCTTCGCTCTCGGGGTTGCCGAAGGGCGCGATGTTCGGGTTGAGGATGATGTTGGTGCGGTGTCCGGGCTTGTAGAGCTGGACGCCGATATCGGGGTTGCTGTTCAAACGGTTGTAGAAGTCGAGGCCAGCGCCGTCGAGGACGTCCCATTCGCCGGTTTCGAGGCCGGCGACTTTGGTCTCTTCGTCGGGTATCTCAAGCCAGATGAGCTGGTCGAAGTAGGGCGTTGTTGCGCCGGAGAAGTAGTCGGTGGGTTCACTTCTGGCTACGTAGCCGTCGAAGCGTTCGAGGATGACCTGGTGGCCGTGATCCCACTTGCTGAACTTGTAGGGGCCAGAGCCCGTTTGGTCGGTTACTTCCGTAGTGAAGGTAACCGAGGCTATCGCCTTGGGCATGATGACGGGCGGCTGATCGGGGCTTCCCAGGTTGCTGAGAACGGCTCCGTAGCCTTCGGTGAGTACGAATTCGAAGGTGTTGGCGTCCTTGGCGCGGAATGCCGGGTCGGCGGCGAAGTTGCGAGCAAAGGAGGCGTGCGGGCCAGCGCTGCTGATCCAGCGGGTGAGGGAGACGGCGACATCTTCGGCGGTGACCGGGGTGTCGTCGTGGAACCGCAGGCCGTCGCGCAGGACGAAGGTGTAGGTCTTGGCGTCGCTGCTGACGCTCCAGCTACCAACCATGCGCGGCTGGGGGTTGAGGGTGCTGTCCCAGCCGAAGGGAGTGTCGTAGATGTGGGTGGCGACGGCTACAGGTACGTAGGCGAGGCTCCACAGCGGGTCGAGGGTGGTTATGGATGCCTGAGATACGATGCGCAGGTTGCCACCGTAACGGTCGGCATCGGGGTCGGATGGCGTCTGGGTTTGAGTCGCGGCTACGACGGAGGTGCTTGTGGCCGCGGGGGTGTCGT
>JAQBWG010000236.1 GCA_027625225.1 Chloroflexota bacterium
CTCGAACGGCTCGAATTCCTCATTGACAACGGTTTTGGTGGTCAGCTTCTCGTCGGACAAGACGTATGCCAGCTTTGGCAGTACGAGCGCTACGGTGGCAAAGGCTATACGCATATCCTGGAAAACATCGTCCCGCGGATGAAAAAGCGCGGCATCACTGAGGAACATGTCCGGGCAATGCTCGTGGACAATCCTGCCAAGGCATTGGCGTTCAAGTCGGCTAAAAGCAACAAGAAAGCAGCAGGGAAGTAAAAGAAAACATGTCGTCAGCCGTGCGTGGCATGCTAGGATAAATAGCTGTGGGCCAACGTAGCTCAGTCGGCAGAGCAGCTGTTTCGTAAACAGCAGGTCGGCGGTTCGAGTCCGCCCGTTGGCTCCACCGAAATGCTGGCACGGATGCTAAAGATGTCTCCTCGTTGATTCCATTTGCCTTAGCTAATAGCTTATCTGTGTTTAATATTTTGCCAAATGATGACCTGTATTCTGCTATTCGTAGCCAACTTAAAGGAGAAAGCTCGGTGAGTGCGCGATGAGCATGACAATCTTTAAGGGAGGAAGCCAGCAAATGGAAAGTATGAAGAAGTTCGGCCAACGGGCCCGGGCACTCTGGCACGACCGACGGGGCATCACCGGTCTTGAGACCGCTATCGTATTGATCGCCTTCGTCGTGGTCGCTGCGGTATTCGCATTCGCCGTGTTGAGCACCGGTCTCTTGAGCTCTGAACAAGCGAAAGAAACCGTACTCGGCGGTCTGTCGGAAACCGCGGCCAGCATAGCGCTTCGTGGCTCAGTTATAGGACATGACACAGGCGTAGATGGCGACGTTGACGTGGTGGTATTCCAGGTCTCCAACGCATCCCAGACAGGTGAGGGCGTAAACTTGGCGAGTTCAGGCACCGAGTCAGCTATCATCTCGTACATTGACAACAACCAGGCGGTCAACCTCAGTTCCAGCTCTTGGCTTGCCACCTGGCTGGTCGGTTCCGGCAACCTGCTCGACGCCGGTGAACGTGTAGAGATTCGTGTCACCCTGACCGGTCTCTCGACGCTGTTGGGTACCTCTACCCAGTTCAAGATTGAGGTCAAGCCCACCAAGGGTGCCGTGCTCATCGTCGAGCGCACCACCCCTGCCGAGCTCAAGCTCGTCAACGACTTCGGCTAAACCGGCGAACCAGCTTTAGCGTATATTCGTTTCGCACCATAAAGACGACCGGAGGCAATCATGCCTCCGGTCGTCTTTCCAATGTCCTTACAAAATTCGGGTGTTCAGATTGCATCAGTTCGATTAATCGCTCCCTTGCTTAACATACTCCTCGGTGGCAGAATACGATGCGGCTTGCGGGACGCATCAGTGTTCTTGTGATCAGGAGGAGCAGTTTTTCATGACCCATGACGAAGTGGTGAGGAAGGCCAAAGAGCAAGGCGTCAAGCTGGTATTCTTCGTCTATTGCGATAACAGTAATCTTATCCGTGGCAAAGCGGCCCACATCACCAAACTCCCCAGCCGCCTAAACTCAGGTGTCGGCCTCACCGTCGGCCAGCAGGCCGTCGCCGACATGGAAACCTTCGCCGATATCCCGGGCATGGGCACCGCTGGCGAAGCCCGCATCGTCGCCGACCCCGCTACCTATCGCCAGATGCCCTGGTCACCATCCCGCGGCATCATCATCGGCGACCTCCTTAACCTCGACGGCACTCCTTGGGCATGCCCTCGCACTTTCCTCAAACAACAGATAGCCCGTGCCGAAAAGATGGATTTACGCATGATGGTCGGCCTGGAGCCCGAGTTCTATGTAGCCAAGAAGGACGGTGACTACTACACGCCGTTAGAGGACAGCCACTCCTTCCACCTCACCGGCGCCATCTACTACGTTGATTTTATAGACGAAGTCATTGCCACTATGGAGCAGATGGGGCTTGAAGTCGAAACGTACTACAACGAGACCGGCCCCGGCCATCTCGAAATCGCCCTGCGCTATGCTGACGCACTCCAGGCCGCCGACAACCACATCTACTATCGCGAGGCCGTCCGCAACGTCGCCTTCAAACACGGCCTCTACGCCTCTTTCGCCGCCAAGCCGTTCCCTGCCGAGGCCGGTGCGGGATGCCACATCCACCTTAGCGCGTGGGACAAAGCGGCCAAGAAGAACCTTTTCTATCAATCCAATACCCCTTATGCGCTTAGCGAGTTAGGCTGGCAGTTCCTCGCTGGAGTCATGGAGCATATGCCCGGCCTCATGCCGCTCATGTGTCCAACCGTCAACAGCTACCGCCGTCTTGTTGCCGGCTCCTGGGCAGGCTCGCACCTGTGTTACGGCCCCGACAACCGCGCCGCGTCCATCCGCATCCCGTCGCTGTTCAAGGGCAACGAAATGAACAGTGCCAACCTCGAAGTGAAGATACCCGACAACAGCTCCAACCCCTATCTCGCCATCGGTGGCATCCTCGCCGCCGGTCTCGACGGCATCGAGCGGAAACTCAAGCCTAACCCCAAACAAAACATAGACACAGACCCCAACGACCTAACGCCCGAAGAAATGGCCGAGCGGGGCATCGCCAGATTGCCCTACGACCTCGAAGATGCCATCGAAGAACTGGAAAAAGATTCGTATCTCGTTGATGCGCTGGGACCGGTTCTTGGCGAGTCGTTTATCAAAGTGCGCAAGGTCGAGTGGGAGCACTTCCGAAAGCGCGACGAACTGTTCGAGTTACAACGCCACTTCAACAAATACTAAGCCAGACTTTGGCAAAGCAGTGCAGGGCGTCGTAGAATCTACTCGATATCCTCAAAATAAGTACAAGATATGATTTGCAAGGAGGAGACATGACCCAGGACTCATCGCTACTTGAGAGCTTAC
>JAQBWG010000237.1 GCA_027625225.1 Chloroflexota bacterium
AACAACAGAAACGTGAAACGAACAGCCACCGCCATTCCTCGTAGAGACGACCCGGTGGGGCGTCTCAATGTCGCGGTAAGTCATATTTGCCAATGGTAACCATCGCTGTGGTCAGGCCGAGACGCCCCATCGGGTCGTCTCTACGAAGCAGCCTACGCCAGCCAATTTTCATTGTTTGTGGTGCTGCCCTGCAAGCATGGGAGATTCCAAGGAGTCTTCGACGAGGAATCTAGGACGTCGAAGTAGCGCTACGGTAGCTAACGCCACTCAAGGCCGGCATCTGGATTTCTCCTCGAAGACTCGTCGAAATGACAATTCCTGCTGGTTTGCTGTAGCGGAAACTCCTAAAATTGATTGGCATGGGCGACTGGCCGATCCCCCCACGAAATACGACGCAACCACTCCAAATCTGGATAAAACAGGAACAGTCATGAAAGTCATCACAGGCGGGGTCCTCATAGACGGGACGGGACGCGACCCGCTTACCGGGGCTACCGTCGTCATCGGCGACGACGGGCGCATCGAGCAGGTGGGGCGCATCGATTCTCTGCCGAAGGGCGCGGAGGTTGTCGATGTGGCGGGCAAGACGATCATGCCCGGCCTCATCGACTGCCACGTACACTTCTTCGTAGACCTGAAGCCGCTACACGAGCTCGTCGCCGCGCCGGTGAGCCTGCGGGTGATACAGGCCGTCGAGAACGCGCGGCTCACGCTCGATGCGGGCGTAACGTCGGTGCGGGAGACGTCGGGCACGCCGATAGGCTTCAAGCGGGCGGCGGCGCAGGGGTTGATCGCCGCGCCGCGCATGAAGATATCGGTCGCGCCGCTGTCCCAGACCGGCGGCCACGGCGATATGACGCTCCCCAACGGGTCTGTGCATCCGCTGCTGCCGTACGGCAACCCCCTTGAATGGCCCAACACCGTATTCGACGGCGTGGACGGCGCGCGAAAGGCAGCCCGGCTCGTTCTGCGTGCAGGGGCGGACTTCATCAAGATGATGACGACCGGGGGCGTCCTCTCACCGAGCACCGAGCCGCACCATACACAGCTCACGCGGGAAGAGATAGCCACCATCGTGTACGAGGCGAAAGCGCAGGGGAAGGTCTGCGCCGCCCATGCTCAGGGCACTGAGGGGATTCGCAATGCGGTGGAGTGCGGTGTGGAGTCCATCGAGCACGGCATATACATGGACGAAGCTGTCATCGACCTGATGAAGCGGAAGGGAACGTTCCTGGTGCCGACGCTTCAAGCGCCGATGGCGAGCATCCGGCGTGGCGAGGACCATCCAGGCTCGGTGTTGCCGCAGTCGATGCGGAAGGCGCGCGAGGTGGTGGACATCCACCGGCGGAACGTCGGCATCGCAATCCAGGCAGGCGTGAAGGTCGCCATGGGCACCGATGCGGGGGTCGGGTATCACGGAACGAACGCCGAAGAGCTTCGCCTGATGGTGGAGGCGGGCATGACGCCGATGCAGTCCATTGTCGCGTCCACGAAGGTGGCGTCGGAATGCGCGCACATGGACGCCGAGGTGGGCACGCTAACGCCTGGCAAGTTCGCCGACCTGCTGGTGGTGGACGGGAACCCGCTGGACGACATCGGCATTCTCGAAGACAAATCGCGCCTGCTTATGATTCTCCAGGGCGGTCGCGCCCACAAGAACACGATGGAGAGGGCTTGACGATACATGACATGGAAGATCGGGGTGATGGGAGGAGACGAGTTCCAGCCCGGTTGCGCAGACGCCGACCGGGCGTTGATTCGAGCAACCGGGACGACAAAGCCGAAAGTAATCATCGTTCCGACCGCCGCAGCCTACCAGTCGCCGTCGAAGGCGGCGTCGAACGGCGTGGCGTACTTCAAGAAGCTGGGCGCAGACGCGTCGTCGCTCATGGTGCTGGAGGATACCGACGCGGACGATGTGACCCTTCTTCGCCCGATGGACTCCGCCGACCTCATTTTCTTGACGGGCGGCGACCCCAAACACTTGCTGTCTGCGATTAACGGCACGGTGTTCAGCCTCAGGCTGCGTGCAGCGCTGGAGCGGGGCGCGGTGGTGGCCGGCTCCAGCGCGGGCGCGATGGTCCTTGGCGGCTGGATGGTCCACCAGGGAATCTCGAAGGCAGTAGGGCTGGTGGAAAATGTCGCCGTGCTGCCGCACCACGAGCGGAGCCAGCCGTCCAGGGTCGCGAAGGACCTGGCGGACAACATCCCGCCCAGGGTGAAGGTGTTCGGCATCGACGCGATGACCGCGTGCATACGTGGCCGGTCCGGCTGGAAGGTCGTCGGGCCGGGCAAGGTGACAACGTACACTGCGGGTAGCTGGCAAGTATACCGCTCGGGCGACCAGTTTCCGGGGTGACCGGGGTGGCGTGGCGGTCTTCCAAGTTGGTGGGCTCGGGAGTCGTTTTCGGGAAAATTTTCTCGCGGTTGTTCCATTTTGCACCGTTTTGTCCTATTTAGCTTTGGGGGAGTGGGACACTGGTGTCCTGGTTTTTCGCTGCTCAAAGCTGAGCGTGGGACTCTGCGGGACAAAATGGAACACTTTGGAACAAAAATGGGACATGGGTCGGGAAGCTGGAATTTGGAATATAGAATTTGGAATAACAGCCGGGAACTCCGAGCAGGCCGTTGACTGCATACGGGGGACCGCCGGTTGACGGCTGAGACCGGACTCCATAATTCTATTGTGAACTATTGTTCTTAGTTTGTCAAGGGGTAATTTTGGGTTGGTGCGGTCAGCGGCGGGCCGACGGCCTGCTATAATGCCGTACTGAAATATCAAACCGCGGAGAGATGGATGCTGTTCATGAGCGCCCCGTTGGGGCATTTGCTGA
>JAQBWG010000238.1 GCA_027625225.1 Chloroflexota bacterium
CCCAGAAGGTGCGCTCCCTCATCCGTCGCGAGTTCAGCGACGCCTTTACAAAATTCGACGCACTCGTCACCCCCACCTCACCCTCCGTCGCCTTCAAACTCGGCGCCAAGACCGCCGACCCTTACCAGATGTACCTCAACGACGTCTTCACCATCCCCGTCAACATCGCCGGACTCCCCGCCATATCCGTCCCCGGCGGCTTCTCGGACAACCTCCCCGTCGGCCTTCAACTGATAGGAAAACCCCTCGCCGAAGGTACCCTCTTCCGCGTCGCCCACGCCTACCAGAACGCCACCGACTGGCACGTCAGAACGCCGGACTTATAACCCCCGCATTGACCCGTCCGACGGTTCGCGCTAACATCGCCGCGTTTCGTGTTCAAACGCTTGGGTGATTTAGGAGGTCGATTGTGTCCCGTCCCGTTCGCCGTATCGCCGTCTTCGCAGTGGCAGCCCTTGCCGTTGCGCTGACCGTCTCGTGCGGCCTGGCTGGCTCCACCCCTGAATTTGAAGAGTTTGTGTCGGAAGAGGGCAATTTCTCCGTACTCATGCCCGGAATCCCGGAACATGTCATGCAAACACTCAACGACCCTCTTCTCGGACCGATAGGTGTTGAAATCTTCCATGTCGAGCTAAGAACCGGTGCCTATTTCGCAGCATACAGTGATTATCCACAAGCATTTATCGACAGTGTCGACCAATCACTTGTGCTCGACGGTGCACGGGATGGGGGGGGTCGAAAACATCGGCGGGAGAGTACTCTCAGAATTGATCACCTCGGTCGAAGACTATCCTTGCAGACGGATAACAGTAGGTGAAGTTTTTGTAGACGATCAGGAAGCACGTATGCTTGGCCTGTACTGCTTGGTCAACACACGTCTTTATCAAACTTATTGGATAGGTCTTCCTTCTCAAGTTTTCTCTGAAGACGTTCAAAATTTCGTAGATTCTTTCAAATTGCTAAACGCCCCCGAGGCCTTGCCCACGCCCACACCAACCCCCACTCGAACCGTTCGCGCCACTCCCATTGAGAGTTCATCTGGTCGCATGTTTGACGCTGCACGTACGTTTTCCATCGTCTTACCGGAAGGTTGGACGCACGACCTTGAATTCGGACGCTCCCTCATAGGTGATCAAATAGGACTTCCCAACCTCGTGAAATTTTTTGGAGGGAGGCAAATAGCTACAGGATTCGACCCGAACATCCTCATTATTAGCCTCCCCGTTCCTTCGGGCTCTGACATAGAAGCGGTAGCCGATGAGGTGATTTCGGGCTTCTCGGAAGGAGCTTCAACCGCAACCTCGGATTCGAATATCGAAAGGTTCTCTGTGTCGTTTCTTGGCCTCGACGCAGTCAAGTTTGTTTATTCCGATGTAAGTGACCCTAATTTCCCCGATGGATTCGAGTCTACCGGTATCATCATCGTTAGGAACAACGTTATGTGGGAATTGCAGTGTTCCGGCGGTTTGGAACTCAGGGACGAACTTGACCGGTGCATCGAAGCCCTGGAATCCTTCCGCTTCGAGTAATCCCTTCCGCATCCTCAAATAGCCCACTGGCGTCTCCCCATCGCCTGCACTACACTACCCCCGCACGCTACATAAGGAGCACACACCATGCCTGAACTCGACGGAAAAGTCGCCATCGTCACCGGAGCCGGTCGCCTCCGCGGCATCGGACGCGCCGCCGCCGTCAAACTCGCCGAGCTGGGGGCCGACGTCGTCGTCACCGGCACCGGACGCAAGCCCGAAAGCTACCCCGACGACGAAAAGGCCGTCGGCTGGAAGGACATCGAAAGCACCGCCGAGCAGGTGCGCTCCAAGGGCCGCCGCGCACTCCCCGTCGTCGTGGACATCACCGACAAAACAGCCGTGGACGCCATGATCGCCCACGCCGTCAAAGAACTCGGCCGGGTAGACATCCTCGTCAACAACGCCGCCTTCGCCCGCGGCGAAGACCGCGTCCCCCTCCTCGACGTAGACCAGGCCATCTTCCAGCGCGTCGTGGACATCAAAATCACCGGCACCTTCCTCGTCACCCAGGCCTTCGTCCGCGCCTGCAAAAACCCCAAGGGCGCCCGCATCGTCAACATCTCCTCCACCGCCGGCAAGGCAGGCTCGCCCAACACCCTCGCCTACAACGCCGGCAACTTCGCCCTTGTCGGCATGACTCAGTCCCTCGCCCGCGAACTCGGCCCTAAGGGCATCAACGTTAACTGCGTCTGCCCCGGCGCCGTCGAAACCTCCCGCATGGACGTCCTCACCCGCGAGGAGATGGAATTCCACGCCGGCAACGCCGCGCTGCGCCGCAACGGCACCGACGAAGAGATCGCCGACCTAATCGGCTTCCTCTGCACCAACGCCTCCGCCTGGATAACCGGCCAGTCCATCAACGTCAACGGCGGCACCGTTATGGAAGCCTAGCCGCGGTCTTGAGTAGCGTTATGTCCGGTTCGCCCTGAGCCTGTCGAAGGACGAGAATCTTGGGCAGAGCGAGGCCGTTTCACTTCTTCCCCTTGAGGGGGAAGATTGAGCCTGCCTGAGCACTGCCGAAGGGATGGGGGTGAAATACCTACCTCACCCCCGATACAATAACCCCACCATGCTAAAACCCGCCATCCGACAGCGGCTCGAAGACCGCGAAAACGCCCTCTCGCCCCACGCCGCGAAGTCCCGCGACTCGCAGGGCCGCGCCGTCCCCGAAGACCCCTCGCCCCTGCGCACCGAATTCCAGCGCGACCGCGACCGCATCGTCCACTCCAAGGCCTTCCGCCGCCTCAAACACAAGACCCAGGTCTTCATCGCCCCCCTCGGCGACCACTACGTCACCCGT
>JAQBWG010000239.1 GCA_027625225.1 Chloroflexota bacterium
TGTACTGTTCCGTTCCCGGCTATGGACAGACCGGGCCATATGTGAAGTCCCCGGCGTTCGACCCGCTTATGCAGGCGCAGAGCGGCGCGATGGATGCACAGGGTAGAGATGGACACCCGCCGATGTTCCTGCGTATTGCCATTACCGATTACGCTGTGGCGATTGTGGCTGCGTCCGGCATCGCGGCGGCGCTGGTGCACAAGGCGAGAACGGGTGAGGGACAGTATCTGGAAACCTCGATGGTCAATGCGGCGGTGGCCATACAGGCGGCGGAGTTCATGTCGTACGAAGGAAAACCCGCGCCGAAGCGCATGGGCGAGATGGGAGTAGAGGCGACGTACAGGCTATACCAGGCGAACGACGGCTGGTTGTTTCTTTCGTGCCAGGACGATGAATCATGGGGAAAAGCCGTGCAGGCGATGGGCAAGGCGGAACTGGCCAGACAATATCCCGACGTAAGCTCGCGGCAAAGGCATGATGCGTATATTGCGCAAGAGCTGGAGGCGGTGTTTGCCCAAGCGAGTGTAAGCGAATGGCTGAAGCGACTGCAGGCGGTCGGTGTGCGTTGTTCCGCGTCACGGGTGATGACCGATTTCCATCGGGATGCGTGGGCGGTTGTATCCGGGCTGACAGTGTCCGCGGATTCGCCCGATGCCGGGCCGGTGAAGCAGTTAGGGGCGGCGATACGATTCTCAGACACGCCCAGCGTTGTGTGGGGCCCTGCTCCAAGCCACGGACAGGATACCGATGCGGTGCTGGAAGGGTTAGGGTATTCGACGGACGAGATAGTTAGTCTTCGGGAGCTTGGCGCTGTCGAGTAGTCTCTAACCGCATTTTTGGAAGCACACTGGTAGAATTCTCTCATTATGTATTTGCAAACTACGCATGTCTAAGTCACCCTCAAACCGGCACATTTTCAAGGAAGGCAACCATGTGTTGCTGGTTGACCGTAAAGAACGGCGATATCTCGTGCACCTTGAACAAGGGAAAAAGTTTAGTTCGCATAACGGTGGATTCGAGCACGATGAGTTGATTGGGAAGCAAGCCGGGGTTCGGTTGGAAACCAACAAAGGGCACCGGATACTGGCGTTGCGTCCGACGATGGCGGACTTTACCCGTTTGATGCCTCGAACTGCGACGGTGGTGTATCCCAAGGATTTGGGAGCCATTCTGGTGCAGGGCGATATTTTCCCTGGTGCTCGTGTTCTCGAAGCGGGTTCGGGGTCGGGGGCGCTTACTATTGCACTTGCGCGTGCGGTAGGTGAGCGGGGTAGTGTGGTCAGCTACGATGTGCGGGAGGATATGCTGGAGCGGGCGAAATCAAACGTTGCTCAAGCACTTCCCGATCAGGCAAACGTAACTTTTAAGTTGAACGATATAAGCGAAACGATTGAGGATGACGATTTCGATCGGGTGGTGCTTGATCTTCCGGAACCATGGTCAGCCGTGCCTCAAATCGAACGAGCGCTGGTTCCGGGAGGGATTCTTCTTTGCTTTCTTCCCACGGTGTTGCAGGTACACGAGTTATGCCGGCTATTGATAGACCGTAAAGTATTCGATTTGGTGGAGACCGTGGAAGTGCTTATGCGGCCATGGACTGTAGGGGGACGGAGCGTGCGGCCAGACCATCGAATGGTGGCGCATACGGGGTTCATCACGACGGCACGTTTGTGTGATGAGCGGCCAGCGGGTCAGAACAAAGTGGAATCCCCAGGAGATGCAAGTCTGGAAAACGAAGAACAAGCTTAGTGAGTGTCTGTAGGTAGTTTATCTCCGAGCAGGATTCAACCTTATGGCATGTCGTAGGCGTCCGGTTGCCAGGTTGCATGAGGGTAGCGGGCGGCAACCAGGGACATGTGGTCAGGGCTGAGGAGCGGGACGGGTAGTTGATGCGAAGGTAAGTCGCGTAACGTTGTATGGAGTTCAAAAAAGAGTTCGAGTCTTGCAATGTCCGTCTTTTTTTCTTGTATGAGTACCTTGAAGTCTCCAAGACCGCCCGGTTTAATGAGCTCACGCATTCCCGCGATGTTTTCTTGTGCTTCCCGAGCGGAAAGTCGTAGCTGGCGGAGCCGTTGGATAAATTGGTCAAGGCCGAATTGCTGCAAGAATTCGGTTTGCGTCATGAGTCCCAGCGCCTGCAGGCCGTTCTTACTCCCCTGTGACATTAAAGATGAGAAGTCTATGTGGGCGGTAATGTCCTGTCGACCTATGCGCTGATAGGGCGAACCGACCTGCACGTGTTGGTAGTAGGTGGCAAGAGTACCTGAAGACCTATCAGGGGTGTAGAGGTTCCTGGCGAGGTCGCCGTAGTCAATGGTAAGGACGAAGCCCTTCTTCAATGTAGCTGAAACCTGAGCAGTCCAGGCACTAATTCCGGGGTTTATTTCCCATCGTGCCCTTTCGGGAAGTCGTGCGGCGATTTCAGAGATTAAGGCTTCGAGTTCAGGCGTTGACGGTGCGTCAAGGATTTCGGTGAAGTTATTATCTACATCAAGAGTGACATATATTTCATGCGAGGTGCGGTCTTTTTTTTCGAACCGATGCACGGGGAAGGCGTCCAGCAGTTCGTTCGATATAAAACATCCGGTAATATCCGATAGGGGGATGTCTGCAGCGAGGATGTGAGGAATACCATCTTTGATGTGGTAGTCAGCCGAAGAATGTTTGGCACGGTCTACAGCCATGTATTTGAATTCGGGTTTAGAGGGGAACTCCAGTCGTTTGAAGTAATCGAGGATGTCTCTTCCGAGCTGACCGTCGGCAGCACCCATTTCGACAATCCAAAATGGCGATGGTTTATCCAGCAACTCCCAGGCGCGCAAAAGGAAGA
>JAQBWG010000240.1 GCA_027625225.1 Chloroflexota bacterium
GTCCTCCACCGCTATGGCATCATGGCGTTCAAACCCAGACTCACGAAGGGTGACACCCTTCAGGTGAGCCCGTTGATCGTGAAGGGTTTTGGTGCTGACTTCGACGGCGACGCGATGAACTATCACGTACCGACCGATGACGCTGCGAAAGAAGAGGCGCTGCGGCGTATGCTTCCGAGCCGCCAGCTACTGAGTCCGTCCGACTTCAAGTCGCCGATGCACGCACCCAGCCAGGAGTATGTTGGAGGCTTGTACCACGCCACGGCGAGCAAAAGTAAACGACCCGTCCACACCTTTTCGACCAAGAAAGACGTTATTCAGGCGTGGGCACGAGGCGAGATCAGCGTAAATGACCGTATTAAGATCATGGAATCGTAGTACCCCATTTGCCTGCTGATCCGCATCGCCGATAGACTAGATAGACCCCAAACAAGGATGTACGCCATGGCCGGACTCGTCAATTCTGAACTTATTTCGATGGCTAACAGCTATCTGCGCAAGCAGGCGTTCGTGCCAGGCGACCAGGCCGCAGCAGGTGCTGGTGGCGGTGACCCGATGGCCGGCGGCGGAGCTCCACCGATGGACCCTTCCATGGGCGGCGGCGCTCCACCGATGGACCCGGCGATGGCCGGCGGCGGTGGTGCCCCTCCAATGGGTGGCGGCGGTGATCCGCTCGCAATGCTCCAACCCATGATCCAGCAAGCTGTGCAGGCCGCAATGGCGAGCCAGGGTGGCGGTGCTGGTGGTGCTGGCGGCGGGGGCGGCATCAAGCCCAAGATCGACGTGAACGTCGAGATGATGCAGATCAAGAAGATGCTGGCCCACATTATGGACGGCCTCCAGATCCCGATGCCGGCTTCCCAGATGGTGGCCACATCGGACGACCTGAACGCAATGGCCGCCAACCCCGGCGAAGACCCAACTGCCGGTGGTGCTCCCGGCGGCTCAGCGATCGCGCCAATCCAACCGATGCAGGCCGCAGCGCCAGACATGGGTGGGGAGAAGGCCGGCGCATTCGAAAACGGATTCGCATACAAGCCCACCGCGGCTGACCGACTTGCTGCAAACAGCACGCTGGCCAGTCAGCTGATGGGTGTAACTGGCCGACGTTAATGATTGTTGAAGTCGCCGATCGCATGTCCCTAGGGCATGCACCGATTAGATTGCCTGCCGCCCAGGTGCTTGTTCGCGACGATGTCGGGAACCCCATTATGGTGGCCGGCGAGTTTGGACCTACTGGGTCCTACCGTGTTTCCCACGTAGGGGACTCGGATTTCCAGAGGGTGTTGAAGATGTTTGGCTACCAAGAAGGTCGCCTTAACGTCGAAGAAGTCGACACCTCCCACCTCAAGCAAGGATAAGCCCATGGCTCGCAACGTGTACCACAGCAACCAAACCTCCGCCGTCAACGGTCCGAACAACCCGCCCACCGAGTTCTTCCCGAACCGCAAGCCCAACACCGCACCAGCAGCGACACCTAAGGTCGAAAGCGTACTCGGCGGCCCAGCGCCGCGACCACTCACAGAGAAGGTCGCTAAGCCCAGCGCCAAGCCTGCGCTGTCGGCCAAGGAGCAGATGGCTGCTGCCGGTATGCTCAAGCCCAAGAAGGACGCCAAACCCGCTGCGCCGGTAGCCGTCGAAGACCCTGCCGACGAAGAAATCGTGGAAACACCAGTCGTCGAAGAGGTCGAGACCGTGGAAGCTGCGGTTGAAGAGGTCGAGACTCCCGTAGTCGAAGATACTGATGACAGCGATGACGACTTCGAAGACGACATCGAAGACGACAGCGACGATGACATCGAAGACGATGACGACGACCTAACTAACGGCTAAGGCCTGGTTTAGCTTGGACATTTTGTTGGACAAACGGCTGGACAACCATGCAGACTACCGTCGGACAACTCATGGTCAACGAAGTCCTGCCGGAAGACCTGCAGGATCGCGATCGTGTGCTCGATAAGAAGGGCATTTCCAACCTTCTACGCGAGGTCGCACAGAAGCACCCAGAGAAGTACCGGGAGATCAGCCACCGGCTGAATCAGATCGGTTGGCGTGCGAGCCAGGAGTCCGGCGGTTATTCGTTCGGCCTGCGACACATGCAGAAGTCGAAGTACGCGATCGAGTCCAGAAAGGACCTGCAGAATAACCTGGACAAGATCCTCGGTGACGAGGGTATTGACGACAAGACCCGCGAGGCCAAGATCATCAAGCTGGTCAGCGCCATTCAGCAGGCACAGCAGGATCCCATCTACGACGAGGCCATGGCTGCGGATAACCCGCTGGCCTACCAGGTCTTGTCGGGCTCACGCGGCAACAAGATGAACCTGGCGAGCCTGCTAGGCTCTGACTTGCTCTATTCCAATCACCGCGACCAGGTGATCCCGGTGCCGGTGCTCCGCAGCTACTCTGAAGGGTTGACACCGGCCGAGTACTGGGCCGGTACGTACGGTGCTCGCAAGGGCGTCATGGCGACGAAGTTCGCGACACAAGAGGCAGGATTTTTGTGCCTCGGGTTGGGAACTTTGGTGCGTATGGCCGACTACACCGTTAAACGCATCGAAAACGTCCAGGTCGGTGACACGGTTCTCGGAGCGTCGAAAGACGGTATGACCTTTCCGGTTCGCGTGTCCGCATGCTTTGATAACGGGGTACGGGAGGTAAGTCGGTATCGGTTCCGCGTCGGTAAATCCCGTAACGGTTTTGAGGAGATCGTGGCCACGGAAGACCACAACATCCTGGCCAAAATGAAACGCGGACGCCCGGGCACACCTCACGGGGACAAGAACTCGATCCTGGAACCGACCAAACTTCCTTTACGTGGGGCGGGTC
>JAQBWG010000241.1 GCA_027625225.1 Chloroflexota bacterium
GTCTCGACGCCGATGACGCGGCCGTTGCTGCCCTTTTGCCGGATGAATCCGGTGACTTCGGTGAAGGGGTGAAGCTGCGCTCCGCCCTGGTCGGCACCCCGACCGTAGGCCCAGATGACGGCATCGTGGCGGATGGTTCCCGCGGGCGGGTGGTATAGGGCTCCCATGATGGGGAGGGAGAGTCCTTTGCGGAGGTTTATCGCGGGGACGAGTTCCTTGATCTCTTCGGGGGACACTATTCGGCTGTCTACACCGAGCATCTGGTTGAATTCGGAGCGAACGCGTAAGCCGTACATCGCGGAGTCGGTGTGCCCGAGATCGAGGCGGCCCATCTGGTCGAGGAGCATGTTGTAGTCGAGTTCCTGGGCAAGCTCCGAGTAGAGCTTGAGGCCTTCACGGAAGAAGGGGATGCCCTCGGCGGTGATGTAGTTGGCGCGCAGGATGGCGGTGGAGCGTGCGCTTGCGCCGCTGCCGATGTAGCTTTTGTCGAGGACGGCGATGTCTTTCACGCCGAGCTTGGTCAGGTAATAAGCGGTGGAGAGGCCGTGCACGCCAGCGCCGATGATGACAACGTCGTACCGGTCTTTCAGAGGGTGCGTACCCCACATCTTGTTTGTTCTAAATAGTTGCAACATATATCAGTTCGTACCTGAGCCTATCTTCAACAGCGATTCGAATCCGACCGGCCTGGCTCCCAGCCACGCGGCTTCGAGCAGCAGGGTGTCCCAGACGTGTTCGCCGAACTCGCGACCGTAGTAGAGGCCGTAGCTGGGGATGCTGCCTGAATCCACGCGAATCAGCATACCCTGGATGCCAGCGAACATGCCTTGAAGGCAGTGCATGTTGGGGAAGACCACGGGGTCGAGGTCAACCTCGGTGATGCTGGTGAGCACTTTGTGGGCCGACGGGCCGATGACCCGTATACAAGCGAGGGCCGACGAAACGTCTATGGCATGGAGGCAGGAGTCGTCGGTTTCGCCGATGGCGTCAATGACCTGCGAGGCCTGGAACGCGCCGGTGGTGATGGCGGCTTCTTCTTCCGACAGGCGGGCGATGCTGACGACCATGGAGGCGTCACCAATCTTCAGAGGGAGCCGAATGGCGTGTCCGATTTCGGGGACGGTTATCCCCATCTCTTTCAGGCGTTCAGGAATGGATGTGCCCTGGAGACGCAGCTTTCCGCGGTGGCTCACGTCGGCGATGCCAGCGGCCCGCTGAATGACATCGGTCTCTTCGTCAACGCCGGTGGTGTAGCGGGACACGCGCATCCAGCCGTTGCGGATGGTCATGCTGGCGCCCAGCGCGAGCTGGCGGCTGTGCATGGGTGTGAGGGCGATGGGGTTCCACTGCCGTGTCGTCATGACCGCAGCCTTTCGCCTTCGGGGTCGTAGAACGGCTTGAAGGTGACCAGCGCAGGGGTCGGGTTGTCGGTGATGCGAATGAGTATCTCCTGGCCTTCGTTGGCCATCTCGATGGGCACCCAGGCGAGTCCCACGCCCTTGCCCATGCTGGCGCTGTAGCGGGAGCTGGTGACCCGCCCGACAGGGAAGCCGCCGGACACGATGGGGTCGCCGTCTTCGGGGACGAGGCCGTTGCGCATGACGAAGCCGACGACCTTGTTGCGGATGCCGCGCTCCTTGATGATGCGGAGGCTGCCGCGACCAACGAAATCTTCTTTGTCCATCTTGACCGCCCAGTCCATGTCGGCTTCGAGCGGGGTGGTGATGGCGTCGGTGTCCTGGTTGACGATGACGTGCCGTTTTTCGAGGCGGAGGATGCGCTGGGATTCGAGACCGCAGGGGAGGATCCCGAACTCTTTACCCGCGTCCATAAGTGCGTCCCAGATGTGTTCGCCGTATTCGGCAGGGAAGTGGAGTTCCCAGCCGGTTTCGCCGACGAAGCCGATACGAAGCATGATAGCGGGAACTCCGGCGACGAACCCCTGAGCGAAGCGCATGTATTTGAAGCCGTCGGAGGATATGTCCACGTCGGTGAGTTTACTCAGGGTTTCGCGGGCTTTGGGCCCGGCGACGTTAATGGCCCCGTAGGCGCCGGTGAGGTTGTTGACGTGTACGCACATGCCGGTTCCGGCGGCCCACCACTTTATCCATTCCTCTATGCGCTCCACGCTGCCCGATGTGGTGCTGACGAAGTAGTGGTCGTCGGCGAGTCGGGAGACGGTGCCGTCGTCTATGATGGTGCCGCTCTCGGAGCACATGACGCCGTAGCGGACACGGCCGACCTGTACGTCAGACATGCGGTTGGTGTAAATCTTGTCGAGCAGCTTGGGTGCGTCCTTGCCGCGCACGTCGAGCTTGCCGAGGGTGGTGACGTCTATGAGGCCGACGCGTTCGCGGATGGCTTTCACTTCTTCCTGCGGGTCGGTGAATATGTAGGCGCGTTGCCAGGGGCCCATGTCGGTGATACGGGCGCCGAGCTGACGGTTCCGTCTGTCCATCGGGGTGAGCTTGAGCGGCGTTTCGATGTGTCCGGCAAGCGCGCCGAGCGGGACGGGCGTAAAGGGTGGCCGGTGTGTGGTTGCGCCCGCCTCTTCGACGGTCCGCCCGGTGGCATGGGCGGTGATGCGCGCGACGGAGCGGTGGCACATCTTGCCCTGGCAGGGCCCCATGGTGGCCGTGCTATAGCGCTTGAGGGACTGGATGTCGGCAAAGCCCTCGGCGACGCCTTGGACGAGGTCTTTGCTGGTAACGTCTTCGCAGAGACAAACGAAGCGTTTCTTGCCCACCGCCTCAATGACTCCCGTGCCCTCCCCTGCGCGGACACGGTGGGTCGAGAGGATTTTTTCAAGCTGCTCA
>JAQBWG010000242.1 GCA_027625225.1 Chloroflexota bacterium
TCGTCGATTGCGTCCAACTCATCGCTGTAGCCCTCAAGTATGACTGGAGGTGCGGTTCTATTTACCCGGGGGTGAATCAGACCCAACTCGTAGTAGTTGCAGTTACGGATTGCTGCCATGGTGTGGCGTCGACTCGGCCCAGGTCCGTGGGGCTCGACATCCAAACCAAACCCTTCGGTTGCATGGGCGATCTTCATTACACCCGTAATACCACCATCGTAGTCCGGGTCGATGCGAACAAAATCAGTGCCTCCTGCAACCACAAAATCAACGTGCTGCTCAAGACCTCGGATGTGCTCAGTCTGCAGCAGTGGCGTCTTGATCAGTTCCCGAAGCTTTCGATGCCCGAACGCAGACACACCACCGTCACGATACGGGTCTTCCAGCCAAAAATAGCCTAACTCATCACATGCTTTTCCGATCTTGAGAGCATCTCCCCAGGTCATGAGGCTACACGCCGGGTCCAGCATCAAATCCATCTTGTCCCCAACACGCTCGGCAACAGCCGTGAGCATTGCGATATGTTTCCGGATTGGGGCTTCACGCCACGGGTGAATCTTGAACGCAGGGTAGCCCATCTCGAAGCATTGGTCTGCAAAATCTGCATACGCTTCTGCACTGCTCAACCCGTCGGGCTCATCATCTCCAACCGTGGTACTGGCGTAGGCAGGGAGGTCCTTACGGAACTCACCGAGCAGACGATAGATAGGTGCGTTGTAAACTTTACCGGCGATGTCCCAGAGCGCAATGTCAACCTGAGACATCCCCATTCGCGCCTGTTGTTTCAAGGCCTGTTTCGCGGTGTTGTAGAAGCTCTCACGCGCAAGGGCATTTCTGCCAATAAGCGCATACGCAATACTCGGAATGCCCGCGTATTCCGTACTGGCGCCACCCAGATATTCACCGGTAATCCCCTGGTCGGTGAACACACGTATGACCCGGGCCGTCGACGTGTGCTTAGCACCCTTCTTATAGATCGGGATTCGCGTTTTCTCGTGGGGGATGATGTCCGTCACTTCAAAGGAGAATTCGGTCACATCAATCTTCGTTACTATCGGCGGGTTCATCATACTGACACCTCCTTGGGTGCTCTTTGTCTGTCGTTGGAACTGGCGTACATGCAGAAACGATTGCCGGCATCCACTGCTTACGACTCGTCGGCCTGGGTCTGCTACTCAGGTGGCTGCCGGCTGCGCTCAGCCTTCCAGGCAGCGGGCCGGGCCGCGCCCGATTTGAACTAATCACCTGAAACGGAACTCGCTGAATGCCAAAACTGCCGGTTTTGACCGAACATAGCTGCGGCGAAACAGCGACCTGAACCTCCCTCAGCACTTTGGTTATGCCCTGCGCCTGGACTGAATTGTCAAGATGGAACCACCACACCGTTGGCCATCTCTCTGAGAAATTAGGCGGGTCACCCGTGATAGGCGTGATCCGCCGTTCATCGTGCCTCATGCAAGAGTTCGAGGACTACCGCCGAGCTGCCGCGGTGTGATCCCATGGCAATACCCACTCCGGCATGATCTCCATACCGAATCCGGGCGCGTCGGAAGGCGTGATATAACCGTCTTTAGGCATCGCCATTCCCGGGATCGGGCATACTTCATCGAGTGGGATGCCGGGGTCCGACCCCATCCAGAATTCGACCATCGGCGACTCAGGCATCGCCATACCGAAGTGCTGGCCCCAGGGCGTGCCCCCACCGCTGTGAGGGATAGTGATCAGCCCCGCGGCCTCTGCAATCGTGTATATCTTGATCGCCTCTGACAGCCCGCCACACCACTTGAGGTCAGGCTGCAGCACGTCCACGGCGCGCCGCTCCACGAGCTGGCGGAAGGCGTGGCGACCGCGGTGATGTTCGCCCGTTGCCAGCGGTATCCAGCTAACCCTCTGTTTGAACTCTACGTGCCCCTCCAGGTTCGCAGGGATCAACGGCTCTTCGAACCATCGGAGCCCATATGGTCGGAGTCGTTCTGCAAGTCGAATAGCAAACTCGGTGTTGAACGACATTACCGGGTTGTACATCAGCTCCTGATTCGGTCCCACCGCTTCGCGCGCTTTGGCGATGTGTTCATCGACCATGTTCAAACCGTCGATGCCCATTGTGTAATGTGCGGGATTACTCATCTTGAACGCCGTGAAGCCCAGTTCAAGCGACCAGTCCAGGTCGTCCGAGGTCGCGTAACATCGCAACCGGTCCCGGCAAGGTCCTCCGATTAAGCTGTAAACCGGTTGACCCAGCAATTTGCCCTTCAGGTCCCACAACGCCAGGTCTATTCCCGACTGGGCGTTGCTGGCGAGTCCGCCCGCACCCATGTGCTGAGTCGTTCGCCACATCAGGTCGTTCAAGAACTCCATGGCCAGGGCATCCCGGCCTTCTAGCAGAGGGGCAAAATGGTAGTCGATCAGTGCCGCCACCGGCTCGCCAAAGGCGCATTGGCCCAGGCCCCACGTCCCGTCCTCTGCAGTGATCTTCACCCATACGGGCGTCGACCCGCCGCCTGGCATCTTCCCGAACTCCTGTGTGAACTCCGGGTACAGATTGATCGGGTGCGCCCGTTTCGCGTGCGTGTTCCAACCCGGCCGCCGAGACTTCGACTTCGGTGGGGCGGCCGGAATATTCAGGCTGACAGCACAGATTTCTTTGATCTTCATCGTTTGGCTTCCTCGATACGACTTATTTCGCACTGTTCATGTAGGCGGGTCCAGCCCTGACAAGTGCGCATAACATACACCAGCGCGGAGTGAATCCAGTGCGAGTTTCGACGTCGCAGAATCTTTCTCAGGAGTCCCTCCGTTTGAGTGGGCGTA
>JAQBWG010000013.1 GCA_027625225.1 Chloroflexota bacterium
AGCTTTGCCTTCGCTTGGCGTTTCGACTTTGCTGGTGCCTTCGTCCTTGTCGGACACGCCCTTCTTGAAGTTCTTGAGGGACTTACCCAGGGCGCCGCCAATCTCCGGAAGTCGTCCGACGCCGAAGATGACCAGCACGATGACGAGAATGACGATGAGTTCTATTGCGCCGATGCCACCACGGAATGGCATGATGCCCTCCTCACGCTCCGACTGGATTACCCAAACTTATGCGTTCGGAAGCGTTAAGGACATGTTAGCGCGCCGCCGTAAAGCGGTCAATGGCAATCGCTATACCGAACGGACGACTCCTACGACCTTGCCCTGCACGGAAACCTGGTCGGCACGAACGAAAATGGGATCCATGAGCGGGTTGGCCGGTTGCAGCCGGACCATGCCGTTTTCGATAAAGAAGTGCTTGAGGGTTACCTCGTTGTTTTCATGCAGCCGTGCCGCCACCATTTCGCCGCCGCTTGCCCGTGAAGCAGGCTCCAGTAGCACAAGGTCGCCATCGGCGATGAGCGCGTCAATCATGGACGTGCCCTTTACCTTCAGGGCAAAGACATGTTCTTTGCCCTTGGTCAGGAATGGCGGGAGGTCTACGGTTTCCATCTCACCGGAGTGCCAGGTGTCGGAGCCGGGTATGGGCAGGGGTTCGCCGGCGGCGATGTTACCCATGATGGGAACGCGGACGACATCCCTACCGGGCCGGGATGAGCCGAGGAGTTCGATGCCGCGCGAGACGTCGGCGAAGCGGCGGAGGTAGCCACGGTTCTGGAGGATGCGGAGGTTGTAGTCCACGACCGACGTCGAACTGATGTTGCATCCGGCCTGTATGTCACGCACCGTGGGCGGGAACTGGTGCTCTTCCATGAATTCCCGCATGAATTCCAACATGCCTTTTTGTCTGGGGGAAAGCTCTGCTTTCATATCGCGCTCCTCGGGTGCTGCCCTGCGAACACGGGGCTACGCGGGGCTTTCTTGTTCAGAAGGGCCTCGCATAGCCAGTCCCAGCCTGGCGCACGTATGTTCTGTAAAAGACAGTAGCACTATAGTTCGGGACATGTCAAGCACTTTTGTTCCCATTTTTAAAAATTCACCCTTTATTGTTGACAACCCGAGATGCCGTAGATAGTGTGAGGCTCGATTCGGAACGGGGAGGAGCACGTGCCAAAATTCGGCGTAACCATACCCACACGAGGCCCGCTGGCTACCAGAGCGGGCATCACGACGATAGCCAAGAAGGCGGAGGAATTAGGATTCGATATCCTTTCAGTGTCCGACCACATCGTCATCCCCAAGGGAATCGCCTCGGCTTATCCTTATTCCCCTACAGGTGAATATCCGGGTGATGCGGACGAAATTGACCAGTGCATGGAACAGCTCACGCTCATCACCTATCTGGCGGGCATCGTATCCAAGCCTAAACTTCTTTCGTCGGTAATGGTCGTTCCGCACCGCGCCCCGGTGCATACGGCCAAGATTCTGTCCACGATAGACGTGCTCTCCGGCGGCCGTCTGCTGCTCGGTGTTGGCGCTGGCTGGATGCGCGAGGAGTTCGAGGCAGTGGGCACGCCGCCGTACGACCGTCGCGGCGCGGTGACGGACGAGTATCTCAAAGCGTTCAAAGAGCTGTGGACGAATCCCAATCCGAGCTTCGAGGGAGAGTTCGTAAAGTTCTCCAACATAGCTTTCGAGCCCAAGCCGGTACAGAAGCCGTATCCGCCCATCTGGACAGGCGGCGAGAGCCCGCCCGCGTTGCGCAGAGCCGGGCGGTTTGCAGATGTATGGTTCCCTATCGGCAGCAATCCCAAGTTTCCGGTGGATACACCGCAGCGACTCAAAGATTCGATGGCGACGATTCGCCGCCACGCCGAGGAGGCAGGACGGGACCCGAAGTCGGTGGGCGTGGCGTACGCGACGGGGTGGTACAACGATCGCAAGGAACTGAAGGATGATGGGGGCAACCGGCGGATGTTCACAGGCTCTCCCAAGCAGGTCGCGAACGATATCCAGGCTTTCGCAAGCGAGGGCGTGAAGTCGTTCCTGGTCGCGCTTCAGGGCAAGCGACTCAACGAGCTTCTGGATAGTATGGAGCGGTTCGCCAACGACGTGCGGCCGCTGACGGAGTAACGCAGTGAAAGCAGTTTATTTCACCGAACACGGCGGGCCGGAGGTGCTGACGTACGGCGATGTGCCGGAGCCGGAAATAGGGTCGACCGAGATAAAAGTGCGCGTGCGGGCATGCGCGCTGAACAGGCTTGACCTGTTCACCCGTGCCGGTGCACGGGGCACCCGTATGGACTTAAGCGGCCCGCACATTCTGGGCGGCGACATCGCGGGCGATGTGGCCGAGGTGGGCAGTGGCGTGACGCAACTCAAAGTCGGCGACCGGGTGGTGGTGAACGCGCGGCTGACCTGCGGCCAGTGCGATGCGTGCGTACGGGGCGAGACGGAGCTGTGTGTGCGTCCGGGAATGATTGGCTCGACGACCAGCGGGGGCTACGCGGAGTACGCCAAGGCGCCCGCGGCGAACGCGGCCAAGCTGCCCGATTCACTTTCATACGTGCAGGCGGCGTCGCTGCCTACGGTTTTCCTGCCCTGTTGGACGATTTTCATGCGAAGAGCGATGCTCAAGCCGTGGGAGACGGTGCTGATCGTGTCGGCGTCGAGCGGTGTGGGCACGGCGGCGATACAGGTGGCGAAGAACGTCATCGGCGCGACGGTCATCACCACTACCAGCTCGGACGAAAAGGCGAAGCAGGCAAAAGAACTGGGTGCCGACCACGTCATCAACTACAAGACCGAGGATGTCGCCGGGCGCATCAAGGAGCTGACCGGAAAGCGCGGTGTGAATGTGGTGCTCGACCACGTCGGCGCGGACTCGTGGGCGTATGCGATGCCGTCGCTGGCGGTCGGCGGACGCTACGGCATCTGCGGGGTGACCAGCGGCTACAAGGTCGAGCTGCAGATGGGTTTGATGTTCCTGAAGCACCAGACGGTGTTCGGGGTTTTCATGGGGCGCAACGGCGATTTGCGGAACATCGTGGAGATGGCCGGTCGGGGTGTCGTCAAGGGGGTTGTCCACGCGACGTACCCGCTGAAAGACGCGCGAAAGGCGCACGAAGATATGGATAAGCTGGGCTTCTTCGGCAAGCTGGTGCTGGAAGTACCGTGATGGCTGGGCGTTTACAAAACAAGGTTGCGCTGGTAACCGGCGGCGGGTCGGGTATCGGGCGCGCGACGGCCCTAGCGATGGCACACGAGGGCGCGAAGGTGGTGGTTGCCGACATGTCGGTGGAGGGTGGCGAGGAGACGGTGCAGCTTGTTGCGGAACAAAGGGGTGTGGCGAAGTTCGTGCGCGCGGATGTGACGAGCGAGGAGGCAATCAAGGGAATGGTGCAGGAAACGGTCGCGGCGTTCGGGCGACTGGACTGCGCCTTCAACAACGCGGGTATGGGTGGTGCAGGCAAGCGCACACACGAGCACACCGAGGCCGATTGGGACCGGACGATGGCGCTGAATCTCACCGGAGTATGGCTGTGTATGAAGTACGAGATAGCGCAGATGCTCAAACAATGCGGCGGAGCCATAGTGAATACGTCGTCCATACGCGGCGTGGTCGGCTTGGACAGTGGCCTGTCGGCATACGTAGCCAGCAAGCACGCGGTGTTGGGTCTGACTAAATCCGCTGCATTGGAATATGCTAACCACAACATTCGCATCAACGCGGTGTGCCCAGGTGTCATCGAAACGCCGATGGTGACCAAGGCTCTGGTGGCGATCGACGGTTATGCTGAGCGGGTGCAGATTATGCAGCCAGTAGGCAGGCTTGGCCAGCCCGAAGAGATAGCTAAACCGGTGGTGTGGTTGTGTTCGGACGCGTCGTCGTACGTGACCGGCACGGGACTCATAGCTGACGGAGCGTGGACAGCACAATGACCAAGAGCTTAGAAGGCAAGATAGCGCTGGTGACCGGAGCGGGGTCCGGCATCGGCCAGACCACGGCGCTCACGTTCGCCCGCGAGGGCGCGAAAGTCGTCGCGGCGGACATCAACCTGCCGGACGCCGAGCAGACGGCGCACTCCATCGAGAGTGCGGGCGGCGCAGCCATCGCGGTGAAGGTGGACGTGAGCAAGTCGGCGGACGTGGAGGCGATGGTGAAGGCGGTGGTGAACGAGTACGGACGGCTGGACTGCGCGTTCAACAACGCCGGAATCGGCAGTCGGGGTCAGTCCACCATCGACTATAGCGAAGAAGACTTCGACCGCACCATTTCCATCAACCTCAAGGGTGTGTGGCTGTGCATGAAGTACGAGATACCGCAGATGCTCAAACAAGGCAGCGGCGCCATCGTGAACACTGCTTCCATCATGGGAGTGGTGGGCATCGACAACTCGTCCGCTTACGTGGCTGCCAAGCACGGGGTGGTGGGGCTGACCAAGACGGCGGCGCTGGAGTTCGCGCGCAAGGGCATCCGGGTGAACGCCGTGTGCCCCGGTGTCATCGAGACGCCGATGGTACTGCGCTACACCGACGAACATCCGGAAGTCAAAGAGAAGTATATAAGCAGAACCCCGCTGGGTCGGCTGGGTAACCCCCAGGAAGTGGCCGAAACGGTGGTATGGTTGTGCAGCGAAGACGCATCATTCATCCACGGCCACCCCATGGTGGTGGACGGGGCCTGGACGGCACAATAATAACGACAACAGAGTAACTCAGGAGGAATCGGACATGGCAGGACAACTCGAAGGGAAGATAGCACTCATCACCGGCGCGGGTTCCGGTTTCGGACGGGCTACGTCGCAGGTGTTCAACCGCGAGGGTGCCAAGATTGTGGCGGCGGACATCAACCTACAGACCGCCGAAGAGACGGCCCACATGGTTGAGGACGCCGGCGGCGACGCTATCGCCATCAAGGTTGATGTGGCCAAGGCGAAGGATGTCGAAGCGGCGGTCAAGGCTGCGGTGGACAAGTACGGTCGTCTCGATATCGCCTACAACAATGCGGGCGTCGGCGGTGTGGGCAAGACCACCGACGAGCATACTGAAGAGGATTTCGACCGCACCATCGCTATCAACCTCAAGGGTGTCTGGTTGGGCATGAAGTACGAAATACCCCAGATGCTCAAGCAGGGCGGCGGCTGTATCGTAAACACAGCCTCAGTTGTTGGCCTGGTGGCCATGCAGGGCCTGACGGCCTATGTGGCCAGCAAACATGCAGTTATGGGAATGACCAAGACGGCGGCGCTGGAGTACGCCCGTAAGGGTATCCGTGTCAACGCGGTCTGCCCCGGCATCTTCGAGACGCCGCTGAACCAGAAGTATTGGGACGAGTTCCCCGGCAGCAAGGAAGACATGGTGAAGACGGTTCCCATGGGCCGTTACGGCCAGCCGGAAGAGGTCGCCGAAACGGTGCTCTTCCTGTGCTCGGACGCCGCGTCGTTCATCCACGGCCACGGCATGGTGGTGGACGGCACCTTCACCGCGCAGTAGCAGGGTTCACCCTGCACCCAATGCCTACGACGGCAATTCTCGGAGTGTGCTGGTTTAGATAAACATGGGTGGACGTTTACAGAACAAAGTTGCCCTGGTGACGGGCGGCAACATGGGCATCGGCCAGGCCGTTGCCGAGCTCATGGCCCGTGAGGGCGCGAAAGTCGTCATATCCGCACGTGGCGAAGACCTTGGCCGAAAGGTCGTCGAGGGCATCCGCAAGTCCGGCGGTGAAGCAGTCTTCGTCAAATGTGACGTCACTCAGCCCGATCAGGTTGAAGCACTCATCGCCTCCACCGTAAGCACCTATGGCCGCTTGGATTGTGCCATCAACAACGCGGGTTACGAGGGCAAGCGGCATCGTCTCGCCGACCTGCCCGAGGACGTGTGGGACGGGGTCATGGACGTGAACCTCACCGGCGTGTGGCTGTGCATGAAGTACGAAATACCCCAAATGCTCAAACAGGGCGGCGGTATCATCGTGAACATGTCGTCCACCAGCGGTCTTGTCGGCCCGCCCACCTTCGGTGCGTACGGCACCAGCAAGTGGGCGCTCAACGGCCTCACACAGTCGGCGGCGCTGGAGTACGCTGACAAAGGTATTCGTATCAACGCTCTGTGTCCGGCGGGGACGACTACCGCCATGCTCGACCGTATCATGAGCACCAGTCCGATAGAACGGGCTGCGGTCAATGAGCGGCGTCCCATCGGACGCGAAGCCACCCTCGATGAGATGGCTGAGCCGACCGTCTGGCTATGCACCGACGCGGCGTCCTACGTCAACGGACACATTATGCCGGTCGACGGCGCTCAGACGGTGGCGTGAATATGCAAAGGAAATGTGAATGAGCGGATTGCTACAGGATAAGGTCGCGCTGGTCACCGGCGGCAACATGGGTATCGGCCAGGCCGTTGCCGAAGCGATGGCCCGTGAGGGCGCGAAGGTGGTCGTTTCCGCTCGTGGCGAAGACCTTGGCCGAAAGGTCGTCGAGGGCATCCGTAAGTCGGGCGGCGAGGCTACGTTCGTTAGGTGCGACGTCACCGATGCCAGCCAGGTGAAAGCGCTGGTTGACTCCACCGTCGAAACCTACGGACGGCTGGACTGCGCGGTGAACAACGCAGCCTACGAGGGGGCCATGATGAGGGTGTCTGAGCTGCCCACCGAGGTGTGGGACAGCGTGCTGAACACCAATGTTCGCGGCCTGTGGCTGTGTATGAAGTACGAGATACCGCACATGCTGAAGCAGGGCGGGGGCTCCATCGTGAACATGTCGTCCATCAGCGCCATCTTCGGCTCGCCGACGCTGGCGGCCTACGGGGCGAGCAAGTTTGCGGTGGACGGTCTCACCAAGTCGGCGGCGTTGGAATACGCGGGGACGGGCATCCGCATCAACTCCGTGTGTCCGGGCGGCACGCCCACGGCGATGCTGGCCCGCATCAAGGAGAGTTTCGGACTGTCGGAGGAGGAATGGAAAGAGTCTACCCCGATTGGACGGGACGCACGTTTGGAAGAGATGGCCGACCCGGTGGTGTGGCTGTGCACAGACAAGTCTTCGTACGTCAACGGACACGCTATGGTCGTTGACGGAGCCTATTCGATTCAGTAAGCAGGGCTTCGAGGTAAAGAGATGGGAGACCAGTTCAAGGATAAAGTGGTGATTGTGACCGGCGGCAGCTTTGGTATCGGTCAGGCGTGTGCCGAGGCATTCGCTCGTGAAGGAGCGAATGTTGTCATCGCGGCACGTGGCGAACAGAACGGCAACAAAGCGGTGGAATCTATCCGCAAGGCCGGCGGCGAGGCCATGTTCGTGAGGTGTGAGGTCGCCGATGAAGACCAGGTCAAGAACCTGATCGATACGACGATTCAGAAATATGGACGGCTGGATATCGCCGTCAACAATGCCGGCCACGGCGGGGAACGAAAGCTCATCGCCGATGTATCTATCGAGGATTTCGACAGCATAATGGCCGTCAACTTGCGCGGCACCTTCTTTTGCATGAAGTATGAACTTATCGAGATGTTGAAGCAGCGCAGCGGGGTCATACTGAACATGTCGTCCGCCAACGGCATCATCGGTACGCCGCTGTTCACTGCCTACACCGCCAGCAAGCACGGCGTTAACGGATTGACCAAGTCAGCGGCGCTGGAATATGCCAAAGACGGCATCCGCGTGAACGCACTGCTCCCGGGCGGCGTGGCCACACCCCTGTTCGACAAAGTGTATGGGGTCGATGGCCCGAAGCGTGAGGCCGTCAGGGAGGGGCACCCCACCAAACGTGAAGGGACGATGGAAGAGGCTGCCGGGGCGACGCTGTTCCTATGCTCCGACCGCGCGTCGTACATCAACGGCGCCTGTGTTTCCATGGACGGCGGCCTGACTATTCAATAGCCGCCTGGGCGCTCAGGCGGCTGGGCGTTTACGGAACTGCCTGGCCCGCTAGCACGCCGGTGCATCGCTCGTTATCCACCGCCACCTGCCCGTTCACCACCACGTACGGGATGCCCGACGGGAAGCGTTTGGAGTCGTCGTAGGTCGAGTTGTCGATGACCTTGTGCTCGTCGAAGATGGCGATGTCCGCGAAGTACCCCTTCTCGATACGTCCGCGCTTGGTGATGCCGAACCGCTTTGCAGGACGTTCCGTCATCCGGTGCACCATGCCCTCCAGGCTGATGCCGCCGAACTGGCGTCGCAAACGCCCCAGGAAGCGCGGGAACGCGCCATAGGAGCGGGGGTGACATGCGTCGCCGGCGGGCGTGATGTCGGTGCACACGTTGTAGTCGTCGCGGGCCAGCAACTCCATCGAATCCTGGCTTATCTGTCGCCACACCTTCGTGCTGTCCGGCGGCGCGCCCATATAGCCGATCTTGAGGTCGTTCTCGACGAGTATTTCACACATCGCCTCTACCAAAGGCTTGCCCTTTTCGGCGGCAATTTCTTCCAGCGTCGCTCCATCCCGGTGCGGGTAGGCAGGCAGATAGCAGAACACCGTGTCCTTCGGTGCTACCGCCAACTCTTCGGCCTCCATCTCGTCGCAAATCTTCTTCAGCGTGGTCTTGTCCTTCAGATGCTTCAGGATTTCCTTCGGGCCGCCGTCTTGCGCCCAGGGAGGCAGAAGGCTGACCGGAATAGAGGAACCGGTAGGATACGGATAGATGTCCAACGAGACGTCCGCGCCAGCCTTCTTTGCACGGTCTGTGCTCGCCATGCGCTCGCTCACCCTGCCCGCGGTTGTGGCGTCCGTTCTGAAGTGCGCCAGGTGCAGTTTCACTCCCGTTCGGCGCGCCACCTCCAGCGCCTCCTCCACGCCGTCGCGCTTGTGAACGCGGTTCAGGTCGGCCCGGCGAGGCTCGGCCATATACACTTTGCCAGCGTCCTTTACCACCTGCGCCAGCTCGGCGATTTCGTCGGTCGTACCCCACGGGCCGGGATAGTACGACCCGCCGGTGGACATGCCCACCGCGCCCTGTTCCAGTCCTTCCTGCACAAGTCGCTTGGCTTGCTTTAGCGCATCGCCGGTGAGCGGCTTGTCGTGGAAACCAAGCACCTCTAGGCGAACCGTTGCGTGCGGGACGAGGTATGCGGTGTTGATTGAACACTTTTTGTGATAATTCGCCCGGAACGCCGTAACGCTGCTCATGTCCAAATCTTCCGGCGGGTTGCCCAGAAGGCCGCCCAGCCAGTGGCGGTAGAGCTTGTAGTTCTTGGGAGACAGCGGCGCGTACGACATCCCGTCAATGCCCAGGAATTCGGTGGTGATGCCCTGCCGTAGGCCGCACGCGTGCTGAGGGTCGGTCAGCAGGTCGCCTTCGGAATGGGTGTGCGTGTCCACGAATCCGGGCGATACCACAAGGCCCGTCGCGTCGACGACCCGCCGCGCGACCGCATCCCGTAGGTCGCCGATGGCAGCGATAAACTCGCCTTGAATTCCCACGTCCGCACGGACTCCGGGCTTGCCCGTTCCGTCAACAATCGTTCCACCGGTGATAACAACATCGAACATTCGCGTCACAACTCCCTAGTAACGATTAACGAAGCACATATCCGCGACCCCGGATGCGCTGGATGAAGTCGACCGCGTTCGCACCTTCCAGTTTGCGTCGGAGCCGGGAAACGACGGCATCTACGATGTCAGCGTCAGGTTGTTCATTCCTGCCCCAGGCCTGGGTGAATAGGGCGTCGGTTCCGAGAACCGTTCCACGGCGGTTCAGGAGGCATCCTAACAGCATGTACTCTCTGCGGGTAAGGTCGAGCACGCGGCCATCGAAGCTAACGGACCGATTTCTGGGATCGAACGTGAGTCCACGATGATGAACGGGCTCCCTTGGAATCGATGCATTCCGTACAGCTCCGGCAGCTAGCGGCGCAGTCTCGCCCAACACCTCGCCTGGGATTGGGCCCGTTCGCCCGGTAGTGCGGGAGTCGCTGCCGATGGGCAGGCGTCCCTGGTGCTGCGACTGCCAAATGTGTTCTGCCTGCTCGGATATCAGAATGCCTGCTTCGCGATGGCGCTCGCTCAAAGGGGTCGGCGCATAAAAAGAAATCGAACCGACCACCTGGCCGATTATCTTTACCGGACACACCAGGCCGAACCTGAACCCCACCATGTTTCCCGCATTCAAAACCACCGCATTGATGACGCCTGCTGATAGATGCTTGACCGGTGCCTCTACTGGGACGCCTTCGATATAGACGGCACGGGAGTGAGGGTTCACGTCCGGCGGAAAGGACGTCGAAAACATGTCGAACTGGGGCAGCACTTTGGCCAATAGGTCCCGGCCCTTTTGGAACGCCGGGTTGTCCCCACCCGAAAACGCGACTACTTTCACCTGGCCGGCGGAGTTATCCAATTCGGCAAGAACTACATACCGGACACCCATGATGGTGCGGGCATTATCGAGAAGCTCTTGGAATGTACGCCAGTCAGCCATCGTTCGCTCGGACGAACGCCGCTAGTTCCCGCCACCACCACCGCCCGCGGGGCCCGTTACGCCCGGCAAGCGGCGCAGGTCGCTGTCCTTCCCCGCCGCGATGAAGATGTCTCCAACCCGAAGCTGCTCGTTATCGGTGGGCTGCAGGATGATGCGACCCTCTCTATGCAATGCAAGAATGGTGACCTTGCGGTCTTCGTACAGTTTCCGGAGGCTGACTCGATGCAGGATGTCACCCGCCTCGATGCGTGCGATACCGAACTCACCGCTGACCTCCAGGTAGTCGAGCATCCGCGTTCCCAGCGTGTGGATGATGCGCTCCGCGCTGTCCCGCACCGGTTCCACCACCGACTCGATGCCGATGGCGTGAAGCAACTCGGTATGCAGTTCGCTGTCCGATTTGGCGATAATGCGTTTGATGCCCAGCTTGCGGAACACCAGCGCCGTGAGGATGTTCGCCTCCACGTTGGAGCTGAAAGCTACGATGCCGATTTTGGCGTCTTTGATGGGCAGCTCGTTCCACAGGGCAAAACTCGTCGCCTCGCCTCGCAACGCCATGCTGACGCTCTCCGCGAACTCCTTTACCGGCTCGGGACGCCGGTCTACCGCCAAAACGTCGTATCCTGCCTTCGACAGGCCCGAAGCCACAATTGCCCCGAAACGGCCCAGTCCGGCTAAGACGATTTGTTCGGCCATGAAATGCCTCCTGATTGCTTCCTCGGTTTTGTCATGTGCTTGGCCTTGCCACCTACCAGTTCAGTAGATGGGGTTTTTGCTTCTTCCATCCACCCTCCGAAGGAAAGACGGTGTTCATCCGAACAACGGTCGCTTCACCATCGAACCAGTCATGTACCGTAGACCTCCATTGTAAATAATGCGGCGTCTTCGTGTGCGCCTCGAAAGCCGCCTGGTCTGTATACACCTCGTACAGGTAAAAAATGTTGGGTTTTGATTCGTCCTCGTGAACGTCGAACCGAAAGCACCCCGGCTCGTTCTTCACCGAGCCGGTCGCGTCTCCAAAACTCGCCTCGATGAATCGTTCACGAAACTCCGGCTTTATGGTGATAGTAACGAAGATAGAAAGCATTTCGTTCCCTTCGGCTATGGTTCTGATGCGGCCATCTCGAACGGCCCACGAATTATAAGCCCTTTGGCAACCGCTGTTCTTTGTGTATCGCGCCCAGATAGGGCGTCCCTTGACCGGCGTATGTCGCGGCCCTATGATGCAAGGCCGGAATCGTATTCCTCATTGGAGATGGCATGGACCTTACTCAGCTTATCAGGGACATCCCGGATTTTCCTAAACCAGGGATAATTTTTAAGGACATCACGCCCCTTTTGCAATCGCCGGAAGGTTTTCAGAACGTCATCGAGAACTTCCTCGACCGCTACGGGCAGTGGGAAATAGACGCAATCGCAGGAATCGAGGCGCGCGGGTTCTTTTTCGCGGTTCCCGTGGCCCTGGCACTCGGTAAGCCCTTCATCCCCATACGCAAGCAAGGCAAACTCCCAGGCCGTACCCGCTCCGTGGCCTATGAACTGGAGTACGGTACCGGTGTGGTGGAGATGCACGAAGATGGGATAGCGCCGGGCAGCAAAGTGCTCATCATGGACGACCTGCTCGCCACCGGGGGCACCCTGGGTGCATCCGCAGAACTTATCGAAGAAAGTGGCGGGACCGTGGCCGAACTCGCGGTATTGATAGAACTCGAAGCTTTGGAAGGCCGGAAAATACTTGAAGGCCGTCAGGTGTATTCCATTCTTCAATTCTGATGCCCGTGATACGTATCATGATACTGCGTTCCTTGACAATTCACCGCCCCAATGTCAGGATGAATACCCCTTGAAGCGCATCGTAATCGTACGCAAACATAACCGTCCCCAAAGAGTCGTAGGAGGACAGTCATGGCCATTGTAACCATCGGAGGTCTAACCGGCAGCGGGGGAAGGCAACTGGGACAACTGGTTGCGGAAAAGCTTGATGCCGACTACGTTGACCGCCTCATCCTGACCCGCGCGGCCAAGCAGGCGGGAGCCACCGTCGAAGCCTTGCACCAGCGTGAGCAACGCCCCCCAACGACAGGCGAACGCTTCTCACGCTTCCTGCAGCGAGTCCTCGAGCGCTCCGCCATGAGCGGTGCCGGCGCCGACCCCTATTTCGGCCCGGGCGCGATGGCGTTCCTCACCCAGGAATACGAAGACGTCCCCCAGCCGACGATCACGCGCGGCCACGAACTGGAGGACGACAAGTACATCGCCGTCATGCGCGACGTTGTGAAAAACCTTGCCGAATCGGGGAACGTGGTGGTAGTTGGACGCGGCGGCGCAATCATCCTTAAGGACATGCCTAACGTGCTTCGCATCGGTGTAGCCGCCACTCCTAAAGACAGGGTCGCGCGCATCGTGGAGCGCGAAAAGGTTAAAGAAGAAGACGCCAAGAAAATCGTTACCGATAGAGACCGCGCCCGCGCCTTCTACTTCAAACGGTTCTTCGGCATCGAAAACTCCAGCGACCCCAACCTGTACCATATGTCTCTCAATACGAGTCAAATGACTCTGGATTATGCGGCGGAGGCGATTATCGCTGCCGCCAAAGCGCTTGAAGAAGGGCGTTTTCTAATCAAAACACCCGCCAAAGCCTAAGCCTCGCACTGACCTAAACAGTTCTGGAGGAGTTTTTTGCTACGCCTTCCCGAGGAGTTCGCGCGCCAAATTATCACCCATGCCAGAGAGGAAGACCCCAACGAGTGCTGCGGCATCCTTGCCGGTAAAGACAGCACCGTTTCTCACGCGTATCGAATCACCAACACCGTCAAAAGCCCTTATCGTTACCTCATGGACCCGCAGGAGTTTCTGAACGCCGATAAAGATGCGGAGTCGAATGGGGTCGAGTTTGTAGCCTTCTACCACTCGCATACCCATAGCGAGGGCTATCCGTCGGCAACCGACGTGCGCATGGCGCTGGAAAGCGGCTGGCTCGACGTGCACTACGTGCTCGTTTCGCTGGAAGACAAGGAAAATCCGGTCATTCGTGCGTTCAACATAAATCAATCGGGCAAAATCATCGAAGACGAGTTGGAAATCGCCTGAATTCTTGGAGCAAATCCAGGGATGAGGCCTGCTCGTAAAGTGTAGCAAGCCCCCTTGGAGAAGGCGGCACCGCGAGAAGCACATGTGCTAACAGCGGCGCCGCCTTTGTTTTGTGGAGTCGTTTACTTGTGGGCGGACTCGTAGGCCTCGATGCCCTCGAAGAGGCGGTCGACGTCGGCGCGGTTGTTGAAGACGTGGGGGTCGACGCGGAAGAGGTTGCCTGCGAAGTAGGTGTCGACGCCACGGTCGTAGAGGAACTTCCAGAACTGCTCGGCGTCGTCCATGATGGCGCCGATAACGCCCAACCGGTACTTCTCCTCGTCGGGGGTGATGACGTTCATGCCACGCTCCTTCATGCCGCGGATGGCGTAGCCGGAGAGGTCGAGGACGTGCTTTTCGATGACCTTGGTGCCGACTTCGAGGAGCTGTTCCATGCCGGGCTTGCTGAAGACGGCGCCCATGGTATTGGAGAGGCCGAGGTGGAAGCGCTCGGCGTTGTCTTTGAACTCGAACTTGTGGAGTCCGTAGCCGTGCTCGTTGGAGGAGTAGCCGGCGCGGGTGGGGGTTTTGTCGAGGTGTTTTTTGGCAGCGTAGAAGTAGCCGACGCCGCCTGCGCCCATGAGCCATTTCATGCCGGTGGTGGAGTAGAAGTCGACGCCCCATTTGTGGAGGTCGATCTCCATGGCTCCGGCGGACTGCGCACCGTCTACGATGAGGACGGCGCCGTTGGCGTGGGCGAGTTTGGCGAGCCTGGCGATATCGTGCTTGAAGCCCTGGCCGGGGGTGACATGTGAGATGGAGATGGCGATGGTGTCGTCGTCTACGGCGGCCTCCATGTCCTCGAAGTGGACGATGCCGTCACGGGGCTGGACGAAGCGGAGGGCGACGTTTTCGCGGCCCTTGAGCTTCCAGGGATAGACGCTGGAGGGGTAGGCGTACTCGTCGAAGACGACGTTGGAGCCTTTGGGTGCGGGTGTGAGCATGTCGACGGCGAGGTTGGAACCTGCGGAGGTGCTCTCGACGAAGGCGATTTCATCGGCATCGGCGCCTACCAGCTTGGCGAAGAGGGCGCGGCAGTCGTGCATGGCGTCCTCGGTGTGCAGATAGAGGCCGTCGGGGTCCTGGGTGACCCATTTCATATAGTCGTCCATGGCCTTGATGGTGCGGTTGGTGGCGGGCGCGATGCCGCCGGAGAACATATAGGCGCGTTTTTTCAGGACGGGGATTTCGGCGCGAAGCTGGGCTGGGTTCATGGCTCTCCTCCTCGGGTTGTTCTGATTGGTTGGGTGTGGTGTCGCTCTAGATAGGACGAACTGTATCACCGGCGCTGAAAGAGGGTCAAGGGAGGGGTGGCTTCACACATCCGAAGTTGCTTTATTGCTTTCGCTGAGGAAACGAAAGAGAGCGGGGGTAGGCAGACGTTCTCATCAATGAGAGCACTTAGACGATTCTATAGTCCCCTCGGCCCAGGAAGCGAACGACTCCGTTGTCCCTCAAGACCTGTAGCTGCTGGCGCATTTTCGCCCTGACATTCCTGTTGTCTGGATGAAGCACTCCTAGTTCGCCTTCGAAGCGTCCGTAGAACTCCTGCAACGAAAATCTGTCAGATCCCGTCTCCCGCGCTATACGTCTGATACACATCAAGGTGTCGGCCCCCCATCCACCTTTCGAGCTTTCCGGCAGTCCAAGGAAAGCGAATTTGCTCCAGGATTGGCGAACTTCGCTTCTCGGTAGCACATGTCCATTAGTGACCAGCGCAACACGCGCTTCGGGAGGCAGTGCGCCCAATAAGATATTAGAGCCCACCCATCCTGCTCTGCGTGCTGTGGATTTCAGGGGTGGGCGCATCTGGACTATCGCGGGCGTTAGAAAGTGTCCTGGTACTGCAAAGAGCCCTGTAACTATCCAGGAGTACGGAGAATAACAAAGGAACAGGTAGTTAGGAGTCTGGCCTCTAGCTATTGCATCCATTTTGGGGCCATAGGCGGAATTGGCGATTACATTACCAATAGACCTTGACTTGCTCTTGAGTTGATACCTCGTAGAGCACTCAGGGCAGCAGAAGTCCACCACCTTTGTGTTGGCTTTGAGTGGCTCCAGTCGGTCGGACAGACATGCAGCACAGTACAGGTTGTTTGAGGCCCAGTGCTCTGTAATGACTCTGGCCTTCTGGGACAGGCTACGATACCCGTCTGCAACCGATGAGTCGAGGCTAGTATCCAAGGTGGCGGTGTCCTTTTGTGAGCTAACCCTGTTTGCGGCCCCAATATGCCACGCGATTTACCGACAAGGAGCCTAGCTGCTAAATCATGAGGTCGCCGCCGTTGATGTCGAGGGCGGCGCCGGTGATGTAGGCGGCGCGGTCGGAGGCGAGGAAGGCGACGAGTTCGGCGACTTCGTCGGGGCGTCCGAGGCGTTTGATGGGGAAGGTGGCGGCGAAGTCCTGGGCGCGCTGTTCTCCGACGGTGTTGGTGACCATTTCGGTGTGGATGAGGCCGGGGCAGACGGAGTTGACGGTGATGCCGTGTCCGGCCTCTTCGCGGGCGAGGTGGCGGGTGAAGCCGAGGATGCCTGCCTTGGCGGCGGTGTAGTGCGCGCCGCCGACGGTGGAGTGCTTCTTTCCTGCCGTCGACGAGAAGTTGACGATGCGGCCCCATCCGGCCTTGCGCATGGCGGGTAGGACGGCGCGGGAGCACATGTAGGTGCCCTTGAGGTTGACCGCGATGACCCAGTCCCACTCCTCTTCCTCGATGTCTATGACGGGTGTGGGCTTGAGCACTCCGGCGTTGTTGACGAGGATGTGGACGTTTCCGAATTTCTTGATGGCTTCGCTGACCATGCGGTCGGCGTCGGCCTTTTTGGTGACGTCGCCCTGGACGGCGAGGGAGGGGAAGCCGTCTTCGTGGAGGTGAAGGGCGGTGGCCATGGCGGCCTCGAGGGTGATGTCGTTGACGACGATGTTTGCTCCGGCAGCGGCGAGGCGTTCGGCGCAGGCGCGGCCCATGCCCTGCCCGGCGCCGGTGACGATGGCGGTTTTGCCCTGGAGTTCGGTGGCGTCTATTTTCATGCGGGTCTCCTTAGGGAATTAGATAGAGATGATCGCAGAGGGGCCAGCCCCTCTGGACTCCCCGGCAGGGTTCACCCTGCACCCTTTTCCTGAACACGAATTTTATGACCATTTCGGTCTCTAGATGACTTTTAGGGCTTTGCTGGCTTTTTTGAAGGCGGCGAGGGCTTTATCGAGGTGCTCGCGGGTGTGCGCGGCGGACATCTGCAGGCGGATGCGGGCTTCACCTCGCGGCACGACGGGGAAGCTGAACCCGACGCAGAAGATACCCATTTTGTTGACGGCAGAGGCGAGTTCGACGTTCTTGCGCTCGTCGCCGATCATGACGGGCACAATGGGGTGTATGCCGGGGATGACGGTGAAGCCGAGCTTGACGATTTCGGTGCGGAAGTATTTGGTGTTGTCCATGAGTTTTTTGCGCAGTTCGGGGCGCTGCCGGACGATTTCGAGGGCTTTAAGGGTGCCCATGGCGAGCGGGGGCGCGATGGAGTTGGAGAAGAGGTAGGTGCGGGAGCGCTGGCGGAGGAAGGCGACGATTTCCTTTTTGCCGGTGGTGAAGCCGCCCTGCCCGCCTCCGAGGGCCTTGCCCATGGTGGAGGTGAGGACGTCGATGCGGCCTTCGACGCCGCAGACCTCGGGCGAGCCGCGGCCGTTGTCGCCGAGGAAGCCGGTGGCGTGCGAGTCGTCGACCATGACCAGGGCGTCGTACTTGTCGGCGAGGTCGCAAATCTCCTTGAGCGGGGCGATGTCGCCCTGCATGGAGAACACGCCGTCGGTGGCTATCATGCGGAAGCGGGCGGATTGGGTGGCCTTGAGCTGCTCTTCGAGGTCTTTCATGTCGGCGTGCTTGTAGACCTTGCGCTCGGCCTTGCAGAGGCGGACGCCGTCGATGATGGAGGCGTGGTTGAGGGCGTCGGAGATGAGGGCGTCTTCCTTGCCGAGCAGGGTTTCGAAGAGGCCGGTGTTGGCGTCGAAGCAGGAGGTGTAGAGGATGGTGTCCTCCATGCCCAGGAAGTCGGAGATGCTGGCTTCGAGGCGCTTGTGCAGGTCCTGGGTGCCGCAGATGAAGCGGACGGAGGCCATGCCGAAGCCGTAGCTTTTGAGGCCTTCGGTGGCGGCGGCCTTGATTTCAGGGCTGTCGGCAAGGCCGAGGTAGTTGTTGGCGCAGAAGTTGATAAGTTCGCCGCGATCTGTGGACACGTCGGCGCGCTGGGGCGATTTGATGATGATTTCGTCTTTGTACAGACCGCTGTCGCGGATGGTCTGCATCTCGGCGTCCAGCCAGTCTTTCACTTTGGCGTATGTCATGCTCTTCCTCCTCAGTGCTCTAGCCGCAATGTATCGCCGCAGCTTGGGGGTGTCAATAGCGGGTCGCAGCTAGAGCAGTGTCACACCGATGACACCAAGCATCATGAGGCTGATGGCGATGCCCTTCATAACGAGGGTGCGGCGGT